>JALZOO010000121.1 GCA_030913905.1 Acidobacteriota bacterium | reverse complement strand
TGGCTCACCTAATTCCGATGCGCCGATGCAATCTCGCTTGCGGATATTGTAATGAGTATGACCATACGTCGTCGCCAATAGCGCTGGATATCATCAAGCGCCGGCTGGACAAACTCGCCGATCTGGGTACGTCAATTGTCACAATCTCAGGCGGCGAGCCGATGATGCATCCGGAGTTGGACGAAATCATTCAGCATATCCGTCACCGCGGAATGATTGCCGGGCTCATTTCAAATGGATATTACTTCACCCCCGAACGCATCAAGCGGCTCAACAAGGCGGGGCTCGAGCATCTACAGATAAGCATTGACAACGTGGAGCCTGACGCCGTTTCACGCAAAAGTTTGCGCGTTCTCGATAAGAAGCTGCGCTATCTTTCCGAGTATGCCGACTTTCATGTGAACATCAATTCAGTGATCGGTGGCGGAATCAAGGATCCTGAAGATGCGCTATCGGTTGCGCGGCGCGCGGTGGAACTCAAGTTTTCAACGACTGTGGGCGTGATCCACGATAACGACGGAACGCTGAAGCCGCTTTCGGCCAAGGAGAAGGACGTCTTTCAGCAAGTGAAAAAGCTGGGAAACAAAGACCACGCCCGCCTCAACTGGTTTCAGGACAGCATCGCTGAGGGCAAGCCTTACAACTGGCGTTGTCGCGCCGGCGCTCGTTACCTCTACATCTGTGAAGACGGTTTGGTCCATTGGTGTTCCCAGCAGCGCGGCTATCCGGGCATTCGACTCGAGGACTACTCGATGGCTGACTTCGATAGGGAATACAACACCGAGAAATGGTGTGCTCCGACTTGCACACTTCAGTGCGTTCACCAGGTAGGGATTCTCGACAATTGGCGCGACCCGCAACAAGCGCCGGGCGTGACCAAACCAGACGCGTCACTGAAAGATGCTATTGGGAAAGTCTTGAGTGCTGAGTAATATACCCACCGGAAGATCCGTCTCTAGGCTTTTGATTCGATAACTCCACCGACAGTAAACAGTGTCACCGAACTTGAGAGACCAAGTCCGGAGAGTCTGCCAGCCATTAGCACAATCATTTCGCCTCTCTCAACTGCTCCGCTTTCGAGCAGTGTCTTCTCGCCGGCCCTCAGCATCTCTTCTGTTGTGTTCGCGTGTGGAACGATCAGCGATTCAACTCCCCAAATCAACGCAAGTTCATTTTGCACGTCCTGGGAATTCGTCAGCGCGACAATTCGTTGGTCAGGCCGCAACGCCGAAAGCCTTCGCGCCATTAAGCCAGACTCCGTGAGGACGGCACTTACCCTCGTCCGCATTTCTTCGGCTGCGAAGGCGGCAGCTTCGCAAAGCGCGCGACTGACTCGACCTGATTGGCGCCCGGCCCATTGCGTAATCTTGTCATTCGTGGGTTCTTTGCCGGCTTCTGCCGACTCGATGATGCGACACATCGTCTCTACCGCGGGAACCGGATAAAGCCCGCTGGCGGTTTCGTTAGAGAGCATGAGCGCGTCAGTCCCGTCCCAGACAGCATTGGCTACATCGGAAGCTTCTGCACGAGTGGGCCGCGGGCTATCCACCATTGACTGGAGCATCTGGGTGGCGGTGATTACCATTTTCCCGGCCAGCATCGCCTTTTGGATAATTCGTTTCTGATAAACGGGAACCAACTCCACGCTGGTCTCCACTCCCAGATCTCCACGCGCAACCATGACCGCATCGGCAGTCTCAATGATCTCATCCAGATGGTCGATTGCTTCTGCCTTCTCAATCTTTGCCACCAGCGGGGCGCGCCCTCCGGCTTCCTTAATCAGGGTTTTTGCGCGTGAACAGTCCTCAGCCCGACGAACAAATGAGAGAGCAATGTAATCAACATTCTGTTCCACCGCCCACTTCAGATCCTCGATGTCCTTCTCTGTCAATGACTCGATTGGCAGAGACACTCCCGGTAAGTTAATACCCTTCCGTTCACCTAAGATTCCGCCGTTGATGACGCGACAGATGACGTCCGTTTTAGTTGTGCTCTCGACTACCAGAGCAATGGCGCCGTCATCGAGGAGAAGCCTCGTGCCAGGTTCAACGACGCGTGGCAAATCGGGATAGTTGGTAGCCACCTCTTGCTCGTCACCAAGTATTTCGCGAGTGGTTAGAGTGAATACATCTCCCGCTTTCAGCGTGACAGGTTGTCCGTTCTTCAGTTGCCGGGTGCGAATCTTTGGTCCGGAAAGATCTACCAGTATCGCCAGGGGCCGAGCTAACGCGTTAGCGGCAGCGCGCGCACGTCTGATGTCTTCGACTTTCTCTTCACGCGTGCCGTGAGACATGTTGATGCGGACGCCGTTCGCGCCTGCGCGCAGCAGGCTCTCAATTACAGCCTGATCGCGCGAGGCTGGGCCCAGCGTCGCAAGAATCTTTGCTCTTCTAATCTGCTTGGTGTCTGCCATCTGTTTTGTTAGCGTGCCGCAACTTCCTGCTGAATCGTCTTTTCTATTTCAGCGGCTGTCGATTGTTGATATCCAATGAACCGTTTTACCAGTTCGCCCTTGCGGCCAAAGATAAAAGTTTGAGGAATTGCCTGATCGTCGGATAGGAAAAGATCCGTCAAGGCCTGGTCAGGGAATCCGAGAGGATACTGAATGCCGAGCTCGCGTTGGAACCCCGCAACCTTGACTCGATCATCCGGTCCCCCAACATTAAGGCCGATTATCTGTAAGCCCTCCGCGCCGTGGCGCTGTTGTAAAGCCATAAGTTGGGGAATGCTTTCACGACATGGCACGCACCACGTGGCGTAGAAATCCAGGACCAGCACCTGACCGCGATAGTCGGCCAGCCGCGCTCGCTGATTCCCTGAAGTTAACCAACCCATTTCGGAGTTCGCGTTGAGTGGCGGCATCGGAAAAGTCGTCGAGGGTGCGCCACTAAGCACAGGTGTTGGTCCCGTGTCGGCAGTCTTGTCGGCAGTGCAACCGATGGTGAAGCAAGCGAGCAGCATCACCACCAGCAAAATCAGATTCGCCAATGTCTGCGACTTCAAACTGAACGGAGATAGTGAATCGGTCAACGCAGAACATTCTACACGCAGCCTGACGACTTCGGAATCGCACAACATTCTGAGAGTCTTAACACGTCTGTACTATTCCTCACTTAGGATTTACGATTCCGTTATATGGACTTTTCCCCAACTGAACGCACTACCCTGAAGCGTCTCCCGAAACGTGGCGTTTACGACCGCGACGTGGTCTATGGCATCCTCGATGAAGCTCTTATTTGTCATGTCGGGTTTGTTGCCGATGGCCGTCCGGTTGTCATCCCCACCGGTTTTGGGCGAGTAAATGATCGTCTTTATATTCACGGCTCCCAGGCCAGTCGCATGCTCCGCACAGTCGGTGTTGGCATCGACGTGTGCATCACCGTCATGCTCCTGGATGGCCTGGTGTTGGCGCGTTCCGCTTTTCATCATTCGATGAACTACCGTTCAGTAGTGATTTTTGGACGCGCTTCGATCGTCGAAGAACGTGAAGTAAAACTCGCTGCGCTCGTCGCGTTTTCTGAACACGTGATTCCTGGCAGGTGGGCAGAAGTACGTGAACCCACGGATCAGGAACTCAAAGCCACTACCGTCTTGTCTCTGCCGCTTGCGGAAGTTTCAGCCAAGGTGCGAACTGGGCCCCCGCTCGACGACGAAGAAGACTACGCGCTGCCAGTCTGGGCAGGTGTGATTCCGCTGCGCGTCAGCGCCGGCGCCCCCATTCCCGACCCGCGTTTGCCGCAGAACATCGAACCACCGGCCTACGCCATCAATTACAAGCGAGAACAACATTGAGTATTACTGCCGCTATGAAGCGCAGTATCACAGGGAAGTTTGCACTAGTCCTGTCGATCGTTGCTGTTTTGGGAGCGACGGCGCTTCTGCTTCATCTCCAGGGACGTTTATGGATCTGCTCCTGCGGCAACGTCTTGATCTGGAGCGGCAATACTTGTAGCTCTGACAATTCTCAACATTTCTTCGATCCTTATGCTTTCACGCACGTGCTACACGGGTTCGCCTTTTTCTGGTTGATTACGTGGTTGGCGCCGCGATTCAAGCTGCAGTGGCAACTTCTACTCGCAATCGTAGTTGAAGCCGCCTGGGAAGTTTTTGAGAATACCAACTTCATCATTGAGCGTTACCGGACCGCGACGGCCGCACTGGGCTACAACGGCGACACGGTCGTCAATTCTTTCGGAGATATTGTGTGCTGCATCGCCGGCTTCATGATTGCGCAGCGTCTTGGCTTCCGCCGCTCGCTGATCGTCTTCGCAGCTTTGGAGTTGGTGTTGATAGTCTGGATAAAAGACAGCCTGTTGCTTGAGATAGAGATGCTAACGGTTCCGATTGAAGCGATCAGGACGTGGCAAATGTGTGGCTAAAGGAACGGCCCTACGTTGATATCATGGTGACGTACTGCTCAGTGAATAAGTACTAAAGGTAACGTCCCATTTTCCATATATCATTTGACACTTCTCATTTGCCATCGCCGGAGGGCTCTCCTTGGAGAACCAATGACAAATAAAAACTGAGAAATGATAAATGGAAAATCTTGCTGTCCTTTTTCGAGGTGCCAGATTGGCTTCTCAAGATCATCCCTGATCGGTTCTCTTTACCAATTAGGCTTCACCATTTACGATTCATGCCATGAGTAGTACCGATCCTTACCTGGGGAAGGTGTTAGACGAAAAATACCGTCTCGAGCGACAGCTCGGTCGCGGCGGCATGGGCGCCGTTTATCTTGCCACCCACCTTGGAACGGAACGTTACGTCGCGCTGAAGTTGATTACGCCGCAGTTCATGGGCAATCGCGAGTTCGTGGCCCGCTTCAAGCGAGAGGCTCGCGCCGCGGGGCGGCTACGCCATCCAAACGTGGTTGACGTTACTGACTTCGGGTTCGCGCACCCGGGCGGCGAGGCGGTCGCCTACCTCGTAATGGAGTATCTCGATGGTTGCACGCTGGCCGATGTTTTGGTTGAAGAAGAACGCCTGCCGCTCGAATGGGTCGTAGACATCCTGGAGCAGGTCTGCTCAGCGGTCCATGAAGCTCATCAACAAGGCATCGTACATCGTGATTTGAAACCCGAGAACATCTGGCTGGAACCAAACCGGCTGGGCGGCTATCGGGTGAAGGTCCTCGATTTCGGTATTGCCAAGCTTGCGGAAGGCGTTTCAGAAGGCGGCAACAACGAGTCAGTCGAGGCAACGCACTCTAGTTCTGTCACGGGCTCGGTCGACGATACCAACGTGACACTAAATTTTGCCCAGAGCCGCACCGGTCCTGAGAAGTCAGAGAAGGCTACGCTTCTCTACGGGTCTCACGATGACGATGGGGCTGTCACCAGGCTTGGTGACGCTGATGCGACACACGCGGGAGCCGAGGTGCTGGAAGAAAGCACGCAGATGTTTGGAAGGGCCGATGAAACCGCTGCGGGCGTCTCCGCGGATGAGACGCGCGCCGGCCAAAATATTGAGGACGACGATCGAACGCTGATGTTCGCCGAGAGACAAACTGGCGCAGCTCAAGCCACTAACCTTTTGGCGACGACAACACAGGGCGCGGAGCTAACGAAAGTCGGCGCCATCATGGGAACCCCGCTTTACATGTCTCCCGAACAATGTGCCGCGAAGAATCTGGACGCCCGCTCTGACATCTACAGTATTGGCGTCATCGCGTACCAGATGCTCGCGGGCGAGCCGCCCTTTGCGGGGACCACAGGCAGCGTCATGCGCGACCACATCAAGGCTGCGCCTGCGCTTCTGCGTGAACGTTCGAAGAAAGTACCGAAGCGGGCGGCCCAGGTCGTAATGAGGGCGCTGGCAAAGGATCCGTCGGATAGACCGCAAACAGCCGCCGCCTTCGCCGGCGAGCTTCGTGCCCAGGCGGAAGGCATCGGTTCACTTTACCGGCGGGCATTCGCCCTCTACAGCGAATATTTTCCCAAGTTTCTGAAGTTGTCGATCATTGCTCACCTTCCGGTGATCGTAACGACTCTGGTTATGGTTGGCTTACAAATAGCGGCGGAGGCCCAGCCCCCGGGATTAGGCTTCGCGAAAGTGTTGATAATATGCGCGATCGTTATTTTCGCACTGCTGCAAGTGGTCTCTTACTTCGTGGCTGCTTCAGCAATCTCCGGTATGACCGCAGTTATCGTGACTCGGTTGGTGGCTGCGCCCCTGCGGCCTGTTGAGCTGCGTTCTGCTTTCGCGGTATTGAAACGGCGCTGGCGGCCTTTCCTCAACACTGCTTTTCGCGTCACCTTGCGCATCGTGATCGGGTTTATCCTGCTGATAATTCCCGGTCTTATCATGACCATCCGTTATGCTCTTTACGCGCCGGTCGTACTGATCGAGGGTCTGGAAAAAAAGGCGGCCATGCGACGGGCGCGGCAACTGGCATCGCGATCCTGGCGCACGATCATCATCGTTTCGCTGCTGCAATTTCTGATACCTTTGATATTCAGTTTTCTGGTCGGACGCCTCACCCTAAACCTAAACCACAGTAGTGGGCCTCAGCAAAAAGTTTACCTGCAACAGATCGCACAACAACTCTCGGGTCTAGTCAACATAGTGATTGTTCCCTTGATGGCGATTGTTCCGGCGCTGCTTTATTTGAAGATGCGGCAGCTGGGCGGCGAAACGCTCACCGACGCGCTGGCGCAGATTGAGGAACTCGAAGACAAGAGCAGCGAATGGCAACAGCGGATGCGCACCAGGCTTAGTCTGCACACACCACGCAGCACAAGACGGGCCAGTGGCAGTTCAGTCCGCGAAGCGGACGACTGATAATAGCCCAATCCGATTCGTCGGGGCTGGGGATAAGGGATCGGATATAGACCTTAGTCCGTAAAGCGGACGGCTGAAGGTAATGACGTGGATCAGTAGTCCGTTTCACGGACTCAAGGTGTTGATTTGATGCCACTCCCCACCGATAAATCGGTGGGCTACTTTCATTCGTCGGCTTGCGCGGTCTGATTGACAACCGTGTGAAAAACTAATCAGAGATTGTAGTTTGATCGCACGTAACCAACTAGGGTGTAGGAACAACCAGCGGCGTGTCGTCCTCAACAGGCTCTTCGCCGTCATCAACTTGAATGATTGCCGCAACCGCCGGTCGATGGCGTGACTTCAGTTCCGCATAGGCGGTCCTCACCTGTTTCAAATCGCAAGCAGTCGGGCCTTCCATGCCATTCGAGACGTTCATCCCTTTGAACTTGTTCATCACGGTGCTGCCGGATTTGCAGTTATAGCAATCGGCAAGTCCGAAGCTATGACCCAGCTCATGGGCGACGGCATTGGTCAGTATTTGAGGGTTTGTGAATCCTCGGTCGATCACAATCGCGGCGTACTTAATTATTTTCGTACCATCCACACCAAAAGCCCGCAGCTCACTACCATGATGTGTCTCCCGATTAAAAATGGGTGCGCGCATTATTGTTAGGCAGTTTTGACAGTCGAGCAGTTGGGAAGTGGTTCCTTCGTACGTTAGCGTTACGCCTGAAGTCGTTGACACGCTCGCCGCACTCCATTGGCGCACGGGCTCGAGTAAGAACGGGATTTCATCCTGCTTAAAGTCTTTCGCGACGATGTAGATCTTTACCTGGGCCCCGGACTCCCAGGTCCAGAATCCGATACCGGCCGCTTCCGAGCCTACCGTACAACGCGAACTGGATTGTCCATTGCTTTCGGAAGGTGCGACGCAGGCAAAAACAGTTATCGCGAGCATAAGAGCCATGAGCCGGAAACGTTCGCTGCCAAATTTCACCAAGTTTGGAAGTGTGTTCAACATACAAGTCATTTCCCAGCCAAAGCTGTTTCGGATACTGATGCAGGCGAGTTTAATGCGACATTTCGGGTGTGCCGGTAAATCCCACGAACCACTTCAAGATCGCAGGCGGATGGTGAGATCAAGCCGTTGTCTCGATTGATTCCCGGAAAGCCACTCATGATCGATCGGTTCTTTTGGCAATTCGGACAGTCCCAAAGCCCCATGCCGTGGCCCAACTCGTGGGCCATGTAACCCTGCAACGCTTTCGGGTTTGTCGTTGCGTAATCAAAATCGATCCATGCTGACTCCAGCCAACCGTTGCGGTCGTGTTTGAGAGGAAAGAAATACGCATAGCGCTTCTTGTCATACTTGTGCACTTCCCGTCGCATTATTGTCAGACAGCCCTTGCAACTAACTTTGCCGTCAGTGTCGCCTGCATCTACGAACCTGACACCGGCGCCTACTCTTTCGGCTCCGGCCGTCCACGAAGTCATCGCGGCAAACAATGTCGTCCGCTGTTCCGCACTAAACATGTCGCGCATGAAGTAGACCTTAACCGTGGTGTCGGGTGGCCAGGAGTAAGTGCTGATAGGTGGTGCAGTGCGATTAGTGGTGCAAACCGGTTCGGAGTCCTGGGCGAAAACTCCTGCAGCTGAGGCGAGCAAGACAAAGACGACGGAGATAAACGAAGATTTCATTAGATCAACCTTTTGGAGAAAATTTCAGGCTTGGATAGACCGGTTACTCGGCAGGAGTGTCTATTTCGGTGATGGTGAGTTTGCTGGCGAAGAGCTTGTAGTCGTAGTACTTCACATTGACGCGATAGTGCACATCGACGTGAGGAAACCGCAGGATGTCGTCGGCAAGGGTTCGTGACGGCAACAGGAGATCGCCACTGGCAATTTCACGCCAGGTTTGAAAGAGCGGAAAACGCTGCTTTCCCTGCGGCTCGACCTTTCCCTCGACTTTTATTAACTGGAAGCTGTTTGCATCGATCCAAACACGCCCGACGAAGAAGCGTTCACGCATGCGATGAGGGTCAGGCGTCTGAATCGGAGTAACGTCGATAGTAAATACTTCGCGGCCTTCGAGCTTTTCGGTACCGGCATAGTCAAGCCGGTACTTTTGTGTCTCGGTGATTTCAATGCCCAGCAGTTGCGCGCCTGCCAAATCCTGAATGTCTTCTCTGGTAACCTTCATGACCTTGAGGGTGGAAGCAGGGTGATAAAAAACCCGCTCGATTCTGTTTCCTTTGTCGTCAAACAGGAACTGAGAGTTGCGAATGTATTGGCCTGTCACTTCGCCGTTTGGACCAATAGTCTGCAGTACTACGTCGCGCTTGAATGTGTGTTGGTTTAGCGCCTCTCGCAACTGCGATTCTTTCTTAATGAAAGCCGCAACAATGTGCTCCTCAGTGCGAGGGATTGGCGGCGGCTCGCTGTCAATCATCACGCGTATGTCTGGTGCACCGTCCGAATTGGAAATCAGTGCCAAAGGCTCTTGCGCTTTTGAGGTCTCCATGACGAAGACGAGAACCAACAATGCGGCGAACGTGCGAAGTAATGTCGAGATGTATTTTGAAATCATTTGCCGTCCTTTCGAACGTGAGGTGGGTGTCTGCGTGTCCTGCGGGGCGGCGGGACTTCTTGAAGAGAAGCTGTGGGGCGATTTGGACGGGATAGGCGTAATGCTGACCTCCCTCGCCCCATGAGCGGCATGTCGAGCAGCTAAACCGCGCCACAATCAGACAGTTGGCATCTGCCATGCCACTTCATTGAGGGCTGCGTTTTGAGCGAAAACAAAGACGGGAACGAATCAGTGCTGGTGGGTAAAACAAAGGCCGCTGCCTACAACAAATGCGGGCAACGGCCGGATTGATTTATTGGCGTGGAACTACAAGTACCGTTCGCGAATTATGGCGAGGTGATGACCGGCGTGACCGGCAGTAATGTAAGCCAGCGCGCGCACAGTGAAGGGGTTGTCGCTGGCAATGCCGCTTCGATCCCAGGCTTCCTCCGGGAGGTTACGGAAAAAAGCCAGGGTTGCTAGACGCACTGCGTGGAATTCTTCAATGTGGCTCGCCCATGACACCTTATCGGCATCGGAATTTTCGACGCAGACATTCTGATCGAAACTCGGCAGCGGTTCCTGAAAACCGCGCGCAAACCACAATGCGCGTGAGGTGAAAACACGCTCAGTATCGTTTACGTGACTCATCAATTCCCTGATAGACCATTTGTCCGGAGCATACTTGTAGAGCGACTTCTCCTCCGACACGCCGGGCAAAAACGCCAGTCCTTCGTCGAGCTGCTCTTGCAGTGCAGTAACAATATCGTCGCTGGAAACTCGATCGATGTAAATGGAATAGTAAGGCGCAGCTTCGTTAGCCTGGGGGCGCATATCTGACATCTCCTTCGACAGCTAAATTCGCAGACGTGTTTGGCGCCGAATCGTGAGAATTTCCGACAAACGTTTCAAGTAGTTTGCGAATGTCTCCGGCGCCGCCAGCAATGGGGCTGGCAATTTTACCGTTAGGGTTTATCGCAACGGCGGTTGGCGTAGCTCGCGCATGGTATTGCGTCGCCACCTGTTGTTCGCCCTCAAGCAACACGTGGCCAAGACTGTTCCTTGCGATATTTACGAAATTGTCTTTTATGGTTCCGCGCGTGATTAAGGCAATCGTCAGTTTGTCATCGTGCAATTGCTGCCACTCTTTGATTTCCTGGAAGAGCACGATGCAAGGCCCGCAGTGAGGATTAGTAAAGATGAGCAGCAGTGGTTTGCCATACGCGAGCAGATCCGCAAGAGATTGTTTGCCGCCTGCGTAAGCTTCCAGCTCAAAGTGAGGAGCTATCGAATCGATAGGGAGTCCTTTATCAACTGCCGGCTGAGTCTTATTCGCTGACCGTCGCTGAATATAAATCGTAATACTCACAACGCCCACGAGCGCCGCCGCTAACAAAACCAATTGAGCTGCGCTGAAGCCCGCCAACGCATCGACCAGGGTGGAAATGATCTCTCCAGCCGACTCGCTGCCTGGCCAGAGCAAAAAAGCAGCACCCAGCGCGAAGACAATATTGCGAACGAGCGTAGGCCATCCCAGCGGACGAGAATACAATTGCCCGAAGCAATGGCATTCATGGGTTTGCCCGCGCGCCAGGTTTATGCTGATGGCGACGATGAACAGCCCCAACACCAGCAGTGCAGCAAAGGCAGACCACCATGCAGATGTGCTGAAGAGGACGCCGGCAGCGATGGCGAGCTCAACGAACGGAAGGACCAGAGCAATCGCCGGAGCTAAAGACTTCGGCGCGCCAAAATTTTCTACGGCCTCGCGAGTGCCCTTTTGGTCGAGTAGTTTAGTAACTCCGGCGATGCCGAAAATGACGCTCAACGCAAGCCGAATAAGTACGATTATCAAAGCCATAGGAAGATAGATCGCGTATACAGAAGCCGGGCAGTTGATTAGAACATCGTAAATGCGAACTCAGTCTAATAGTAATCGACCCGCTGGCGGCTGACTACCGGCCGCTCGTGCTTTTCTCCATCAGGGGCATGGTATGGAATTGTAATTCGGCGGCTATTAGTAACCAAAACTAATTGTCCCGGTTATCCGAGCGATTCCGCTATCTCGTCGAAATGCGCGGAACCTCCCCGCCATTGCCGCCGTTTTCTTAATGTGCGAATCTGTCGGCGTTTCTAGTCCTGTTCAGGTGAAGGGAAGTTTCTATGTATTGCGCAGCTTGTGGAACACCTCTGGCCGCGGGACTGAGTTTTTGCAATCGCTGCGGCGCGAGTTTGAAGGCAGCCACAGATTCAAAAACTGCGGCGATCACGGCGTTCTTAACTGCCATCACACTCATCGGGATGACCGGACTGGGTGTCATGTTCGCAGGAGCCCTGCTGCTGAAAAATGAGGCAGGCCTCAAGGAAGAGCTTGTTGGTTTCTTCATGCTCTTTACGTTTTTCACTATCACTATCACTGAGATATTGCTAATCAGACAACTGTCGCGATTCACCAAGTCAACCGATCAAAAACCGGCGGAAACGCCCTCGCAGTTTGTGTCGGCACCTGAGCTCCGTTCGGGTCAACAACGCGCACTGCCCGAACCAGTCGCGAGCGTTACCGAAAACACAACACGTACGTTGGAATACGCACGGAATGAACCGCAGGAGAGATAGTCATGAAAAAGATTGTCATGTTGGTCGTGCTGATGTCGCTTGCAGCTGCTTGCCACAGTGGCTTCTTACATCAGGTAGGAGGATCGGGTAACCGGCAGAAACAGATCCGAACCGTCGAGCCCTTTACCTCAATTTCGACAAATGGAGCGTTTGAGATAGAAGTCGTCAGTCAAAAACCGCTGAGTATTGAAATCGAAGCCGACGACAACATACTGCCGCTGATAAGCACAGAGGTTTCAAGAAACGTACTGCACATTAAAAACGTGAGCAGCTATTCAGTTTCGAAACCCGTTGTTCTCAGAATCTCCGTACCGAATTTGGAGAGCATCTCGGCGGACGGGGCCGGAAGCTTCGAGATCGAAGGATTGAAAAATGATAAATTCGAAATTGATGTTAATGGCGCGCCTGACATAAAAGTATCCGGCGAAACAAAGCTGGTCGACATCAAGACCAACGGGGCCGGTAAGATCGACACTCAGCGCTTGCGGGCAGCCCGCGCCGTAGTCGATTCGAATGGCGTTTCCAAGGTCGTTGTACACGCAACTGATCAACTTGATGTGACAGTCTCCGGTCCATCTCATGTTACTTATGAAGGTGATCCAGTCGTTAACAAGAACGTCAACGGACCCGGAAGCGTGACGAAGAAGGCTTCAACAGTTTCCTGAGATCGAACGACGCGAGTGCCTCGCAACTTCTAAATGATCCAACTCAATTCGTAACTGAATCACACCGGACAGTTTTTCGTATTCTTCGTCCTGCTTTTTCTGTTGACATTCCACTCATTACTGAATAACTATTTGTCACGTTGAAAGGAGCTTATTCCGCCGATGACCTACGTAGTTGTTGAGTTGTGTGTTGATTGCAAGTATACCGACTGTGCTGCGGTGTGCCCGGTCGAAGCATTTCATGAACTGCCTGACCGCCTCTACATTAATGCCGACACTTGCATTGACTGCGACGCGTGCGTTCCGGAGTGTCCGGTGGAAGCAATCTTCGCCGATACAAACGTACCCGAAAACTACGCACACTGGACTCAGATCAATATCGATGAAGCTCCGAAGTATCCGGTCATAAGTCAAAAAATCCCTGCCCTGCATGGTCCGAGCTGCACTGGTCCAGAAGAGTAAACACGACGTAGGTACCCTTCCGAAATCGTTCTGCTCCAACGGGAGGAATTATTGTCATCTCTCAAGTGTCCTCAATGTGGTTTGGTAAACTTCGCGACCGACACCACATGTAAACGCTGTCGTGCACCGCTTGCACAATACGCCTCGGCCGTCACCACACCTCTTGAGGGCATTGTGCTGGAAGACGGCTATGTGCTGCCGCCACCGCCGTCAGTGGGTTTATCGGGAGTTTGGCGCGACCGGTCTGTGCTGGTTATGAGCAAGGGTGGGGAACTTCCGGCCCGGTGCGTCAAATGCAACCAGCCAACAAGTCTCCGGCTGAAAAAGAAACTCACCTGGCACCATCCAGCTCTCTACATTCTTGTCTTTGTGGCCCTGCTGATTTACCTCATAGTCGCGATGATTCTTCGCAAGTCTGCCACCGTGCAACTGGGACTCTGCGAAGAGCATCTGGCAAAACGTCGGCTGAACATAATAATAACCTTGTCGATGGTGGTGCTCGGCTTTGCCGGGTTTGTTGTGGGGGCCATGTACGAAGATCTAATTTATGTGCTGATCGGGTTTTTGCTACTGATCGCTGCAGTTATCTACGCGCTCGTCGCAGTGAAGATTGTTTCTGCCTCAAAGATCGACGACAGGTTTGTTTGGCTCACGGGTGTTAACAAGGATTATTTGAACGAGCTTCCGCAGTTTCCCGGCGTCTAGTCAGATTTTGTAATCCACCGTGTTTGTGTTCTGCCGATCGACGCGAGTATCGTTTTGGGAAAGCATATGATGAAGCTAATACTCTCGTTCGTCATACTCCTCGTTTGGAGTTCATCTGTTTACTCCCAGTCTGGCAGGAGAAGACCGGCAGAAATCAAGACGCCTGTACCTCCGCCTGCAGAGGCGAAGGAGATAGAGCCCAAACCTGCGCCAACGGATCAAGCTCGGCAGGTGACTGCGGAAAAAAACGAGGATTACGGTTGCACCGATGATGGGAGTCTCGGAAGGATCCTGGATACCGGAACGGGTGACGAGCGAATGTTCACTTCCAAACAAGTAGACATCCGCGTAATTATTATTTCGAAGCCGCAACCCTCTTACACCAAAGAAGCGCGTCGTAACCGAATCCAGGGTTTCGTTTCATTAAAAGTGTTGTTGTCTGCTAACGGTCAAGTTTCGCGTATCAGAATCGTGAAAGGCCTCCCCGCAGGACTTACGGAAAGCGCAATCCGGGCTGCGTGCAAGATAAAGTTCAAGCCGGCAATGAAGGACGGCGAGAATGTTTCGCAGTGGGTAATTGCCGAATACATATTTCGACTTGTTGACTCCTCCATATTCGGTCCCTGACGTCGGCCGCCGCCAATTGACACAACGAAATCTGCATTTGTATATTCCGTCTTGAACGCGTCGTCTCCCAAAGCGTTTGCGTGACCACTCACCTGCGCCATTAACCGTTCAACAGAAGTTGTAGCCCTACGGAATTACCTGCTGTGAAAAGAACCACACTATCGCTCGCAATTATTTTGTGTTTGTTGACCATTCTGCCCGCTCCTTGGCATGTCTCTGCGAAGGATAAGTGGGTAAGCGTGCGGTCTAAGAATTTTCTGCTGGTCGGCAACGCAAATGAAAAAGAAATAAAGCAGGTAGCCTTACGGCTGGAGCAGTTTCGCGAGGTCTTTTCACACTTGTTCAAAGGCGTAGTTTTCAATACTCCCGTGCCCACTACAGTTGTGGTTTTCAAAAACGATAGCTCGTACCGGCCATTCAAGCCGCACGCTAACACCGCGGGTTACTTCCAGGCGGGTGAAGACGTTAACTACATTACCCTAACGACCGAACTTCATGGGGAGCAGGATCCCTTCGCCGTCATCTTTCATGAGTACACTCATCTGCTGGTAAACAATACTCTCCGAAATCCGCCCACCTGGTTTAATGAGGGACTGGCTGAGTACTACAGCACCGTAAAGATCGCTGACGACCAGAAGTTTGTGCTGGGCTCGCCAATCGCCAGCCACGTCTACCTGTTGCGCGAGAAAAAACCCCTGCCGCTGAGAACGCTTTTTCAAGTCGATCAGAAGTCTCCTTACTACAACGAGCGTGACAAGCAGAGCATCTTTTATGCTCAGTCGTGGGCTTTGGTCCACTACCTAATCCTGGGCAACGGCGGCCAGAGGTTGAACCAGCTGAGCCGGTTCGTAGAGCTGGTGTCTGCGAATGTTCCGATGGAGAACGCGTTTCAGCAGGCGTTTTCGACTACATTCGAAACGATGGAGAGGGACCTGCGGGAATATATCAACCGCGACCGGTATCCAATCGTCTCCGGCCATTTTCGGCACAAGCTGCGTTCAGAAACCGAAACGCAGGTCGCACCGATCACGGAAGCGGAAGCGCAGGCATATCTCGGCGACCTGCTGTTACACAGTAATCGCGCCGACGCTGAGGGCTACCTGCAAAAGGCGTTGGCCTTGGATCCTAATCTGGCGATGGCGCACGCTTCTCTCGGAATGCTGCGAGTCCGCGAAGGCAAGGACGCCGAAGCACACAAGAGTCTGGAACGGGCAGTGGCGGCAAATTCTCAGAACTACCTGATTCACTACTACTACGCCTACGCGCTCAGCCGTGCAGGCAACACGCAAATTGTCGCGGGCTTTGCTCCTGAAACCCTGGCCCGGATGCGCGCTGAGCTAAAAAGGTCAATCGAACTGCGTCCGGATTTTCCTGAGTCGTATAGCCTGCTCGCATTTGTGAATATGATGAGTGGGACTAACCTCGACGAGTCGATTGAGATGCTGCAGAAAGTGCTGACTACCTCTCCCGGCCGAAATGATCTGGTGTTCATGTTGGCCCAACTCTACCTGGCAAAAGGTGAATACAAAACGGCGCGCCAACTTGCGGAGAAGGTGACCGGAACAATCCCGGAACAGCTGCGCCAACATGTACAGTCGTTACTAAAAGAGTTGACTGCAATCGAAGAAGAGTCGGCGCGCTTCCAGTCAGCCACGAACCGGCTAGAGGATGCGGCGCGCACCCAGCCGGAGTCAGTTAATCAGAATCAGGGGACTGAAGCCTTGGCCAACGTTGACCCATCGGCTTATCTGCGAGACGCGCTGAGAAAACCACAGGCTGGTGAGTCGCGCGTCCAGGCGACACTGATGGAGATTCAGTGTGACGCAAAAGGAATCAGGTTTCTCGTCAGAGTTTCTGATCGCGTGCTTAAGGTGAAGACTGCCAGCTTTGGTGAAGTGGCGCTGACTAGCTTCAGTCCCGACGCCGGCGGCCACGTTTCCTGCGGGCCACTCAAGCCCCCAAATAACATAGTTCTGGTTTATGTTCCTTCAGTCGACGCTCGCGCGAAAACTGACGGCGTCGCCAAATCGATCGAGTTTGTGCCAAAAGATTTTCAATTGAATCCGTAGTGCCTCTTATTTTTCTATGCACCGGCAATCCGCCTCCCAAGCCTCCTCCGTATATCTTCTGAGTTCGAAAATCTAACGTTCTAGAACAGGAAGGGACCAAAACAGTGAAGAAAGTATTTCTTATGCTGCTGGTAGCAGTGTGCGCGGTCACGATGACAAACGTGAACGCGAAGGCTCAGATGCAACAGATGAACGACATGAACCCGATGGTCGGAGGCGCCGCAATGCTTAGATCGCGGGACATCGTCGACAATGCAGTTAATTCAGCGGACCATACCACGCTCGTTGCAGCCGTGAAAGCTGCCGGCCTGGTGGAGACTCTAAAGGGCGCCGGCCCATTCACAGTGTTTGCGCCGACAAACGCGGCTTTCGAAAAATTGCCGGCGGGCACGGTCGACACTTTGGTGAAGCCCGAAAACAAAACGACGCTGACGAAGATATTGACCTATCACGTGTTGATGGGAAAATTCGACTCGAAGGCGATTGCCAAACGGATCCAAAAAAGCGGTGGCAGCGCACGGTTCAAGACGGTCAGCGGCGACATCCTGACCGCGACCATGAACGGAAACGATCTTGTCCTACGGGATGAGAAGGGTGGTACATCGCGAGTAACGATCGGCAACGTGTACCAATCAAATGGTGTGATTCACGTCGTCGATTCCGTGCTATTGCCCAAATAGATTTGAAACGGGCAGCAACAGTTAAGGGGCACGAAATATTCCGTGCCCCTTAACACTTTCAGCGTCTGGTAATAGTTGCTTTATTCAGTCCGCGCCAGATTTTTCCGCGGGCTCTGAAGTTGTTTTAGCAGTTCCTCAACCGCCGTCTCGAGTTGGCGGTCACGACCGGCGAGGTTGTCCTCTGGAGTGTTATCAACCAGCATGTCCGGTTGCACGCCGTAGTTCTCCATGTTTGTTCGGTTCGAGTCGGCGAGGAAAACACCGATGGCGGGACCGTTGTGATAGTGGGGGTAACGAACCAACCGGGCTTCGCGGCCAAACGCGAGTGCCGAGGCCGCGAGAACCAGCATCAACGCAGATAGGAGCGTTTTTTTATGACTTTTAAACCCTACTTTTCGGAGAATGAAATTGCTTTTTCGACAATCTTGGGGAATGCGGAAGGCGCATTATAGCATCGCGATTGTTCGTATGGCATGATTAGAGCGTAACGCTCGAAAGCATTCGAAAACTAACCGTTTGGTTTACGCGGTCAGTTGAAAGGAGCCCTCGTTGATCACCTGTCGGAAAATGACTGCCGCCGATGTCGCAGAAGCGTTTGAGATGCTGCGCGCCTTTCTAAGCGAGGACGAGCATTACCTCGCCAGTAGCGAGGCGTATGGCGATCGCGGGTTCCAGGGGCTCAACGATGCGCTTGACCTGTTTCTCGAGCAGCCGGAGCTGGGATTCGTCTGGATGGCCTTCGACGAAGATGGCGCAGCCGGCATCTGTGTGATCTGCTACGCAATCTCTACGTCGATGGGCGCGGTAGTCGTAAAACTGGACGACGTTTCCGTCAAGCCGGATCGACGCGGGAAGGGAGTTGGCACTGCGCTCCTGGAACAACTGAAAGAACAACTGCGAAAGGAAGCGGTCAAACGAATAGACGTAGCGGTCCACATGGAAAACCCGGAGGCACGTCGCTTTTATGAACGCCTCGGATTCATTACCTTGAACGAAGAACGCTTTGCCTGTGTGATCTAAGGTTCAACTTTGAAAACCTCATGGTTGGGAAGGGGGTATACCCCCGCTGCTTGAATGCTATCCAACCGATGCGGGGGCATGCCCCCTTCCTGACCCAGAGACTCCCTAACTCGTCTTTATCTCCGCAAGTCTGGCTGTTTTTGACCCTCTACCGCGGCAGGGTTGCAATCTCCTCAAAGTATTTGGCGAAGGCCACCATCCCACCGGAAGCTTGTTGCCAGTCAAAATTTTCATTGGGCGCGTGGTATCCGTGTTCCGGCAACGACAAACCCAGGAACAGAATCGGGCACTTCAGCACTTTTTCAATACTCGTCATCGCGCCAATCGTCCCACCGTCGCGCACAAACACTGCATCTCGCTTGAAGGCAAACTTCACTGCCCGCTTCAGTGCTTCCGGAAGTGCCCCTTCAACTTTGGTGCGAAATGCCGGGGCCATCGATTCAAAGTGAATATCGACGTCCGGGTTTATGTTTTTCACCGCCGCTTTTATCAAGCCGGCAATCTTTTTGGGATCCTGTCCCGGCACCAGCCGGCAAGAAACCTTCAACTCGCCACGCGGCGGCACAATCGACTTGAGGCCCGGGCCTTGATAGCCACCAGCTAGTCCGTGAATTTCCATCGTCGGCATCCCCCAGATCCGTTTCATTACCTCCAGCGAATCTTCCGTGCGCATCTTTTTCAGGTGGTGGGCCTTCTTGAACGCACTTACGCTGAAACCGCAGTTGGCCCAGTCTTTCAACTCCTGCCGGGACGGTGGAATAATGTCGTCATAGAAACCCTTCACCTTCACACGACCGGTCATCGGATCGTAGAGTTCGCAAGCGACTTTCATCAGCTCACCAAGCGGATTACGCGCTGCGCCGCCAACTTCACCGGAGTGTGTATCCGTCGTGCCGGTTTCCAGAGTAAGCAGGAAGCCCAGTAGCCCACGGAGCCCTGCGGAGTTGGCAGGCCGGTTTCTGGAGACCCAAACAGTGTCAGAGACGACTACCGAATCAGTGCGCAGGTTTGACGCCGCCTTCGAGATTATCTTTTCAAAATTCGGCGAGCCGATCTCTTCTTCAAACTCCCAGAGAAACCGGATGTTCACCGGCACGCCCCCCTCGAGCGCAGCACGAGCACCGTAAAGCGCCGCCAGGGCCGGCCCCTTGTCGTCTGTCGTGCCGCGGCCAAAATAACTGTCACCTTTTTTAGTCATTACAAACGGCTCGGTGTCCCACGGTTCTGTTTCTTTCGACGCCGGTTGCACATCGACGTGGTTATAGACGGTCACGGTCGGCAGGCTCTTGTCTGTACCAAAAACGGCATGCACCACCGGGTTGCCATTCTTGATTTCGTATACCTCGGGCGTGCCGCCAAATTTGCGGAACGTTTCTACCGTCAAATCGACGCCCTTGCGAATGTCTTCAGCGTGCGCTGGATCGACGGAAACTGTTGGCGTCTCCACAAACCGCTTCAGCAGCGCTTCATATTCATCACGTCGGGTTGTGGCAAGTGAAAAGAGCTGGTCGCGGTTTAGGGCGTTGGCCATACTGAGACATCCTCCGGATTGAAATAACAATGGTTGCGCGGACATATTCAGGCAATCGCATGGCAATAAATTCGCCACCCAAC
>JALZOO010000113.1 GCA_030913905.1 Acidobacteriota bacterium | reverse complement strand
GGCCACATCTGCTCGGCCCATAACTCGTACCCTTGATCCGAGGGATGGAAACCATCCGCGGAAAAATACTCTGGATGCGACGGCAATTGTTCGTGAGTCACGGTGTAGACGTCAAACACGATTACCTGGTGCCTCGACGCAATCTCTTCCAACTTGCGGTTGAATTCGATGATGAGGTGCTGGTACTGATTTCTTACTAGCGCTGGAATCCTCGGAGCACTCGAAATGTCGGGAATGTTGGTAACGACAATCGCCGCTGTCGTATTGCTTTTCAGCTTGGCAAGAATCTGTTCGTAGTTGCGGGAAAACTCCTCCAGACTCACGCCATGACCGATGTCGTTGATTCCTATGCCGAGCGTCACCAGATTCGGTTTCGCGCTTATGCCACGATCCAGTTGGTCTCGCAGAACGTCGGATGTTGTCGCACCGCTGACGCAGAGGTTTGTCAATTTTGATTCCGGCCGATGCGCAAGAATGCGTCTGAAGAGACGCGCGACATATCCGCCCTCCCGCGCGCCCACGCCTGAACCGGTTGAATCTCCGAGCGCCACGTAGTTGACAGGGCCTGAAATGGGAGTTGGCTTGGCTGTCATCGGTGTGGGCAGTATGGAGCTTTTATCGCTCGCGTGATCGTTTGTCTTACATGCCGTCAGGAGCACCAGTAAGGCCAACACGATAACCGCTTGTTCTTTCATTCCAATTTCTTTACCGACCTGGCCGTACTTCCTGTCCGTTAAGCCGACAGAAGCCCCGTCCCGAAACTTCGCAATTGACGGCCGCGACTTTCTGAAACTCTAATGGCGCACGTGTGTTTATATGTACGCGAGTTTATATAACTCGAGGTAGCTGTTCAATCGCCGTCAGATAAGGAGTGACCGATGAATATCCTGCGAATAGTCAGTGCTGTTGTATTAACGCTGGCGGCTGGTGGCAGCGCCGCGCTTGCGCAAAGGCCTGGCCCGGAGTTTCGACGTCCGATGCTTTGTGAGCCCCTGGAACCGCGAACAAAGCTGGAAACGATAGAAGCAAAATATGAACGCGTGTTAGTGAAGGGATTCAGTCAGATCGCTTCGATCAACGCACGCAGCGCCGACGTTAGAGTGGATGCAGTTGAATTGAAAGAAATGTCTTCCGGATTGCGGGCGACAGGAATTGTAGTAGTGCTGAGAGATGACGGCGAGCGGACGCGCGAAAACCGATCTTTCGTCGACTACGAGGAGATTGATCCTCTGGTAAAGGCACTAGACGCAGTGGCCAAAGTGAATGAATCAGTCACGAAGCTGGTCGGGTTCGAAGCCCGCTATCGCACGCTCGGCGACTTCGAGATTAATGTTTTCCGGCAAAGCCGCACCAGCGGAACTGCGGCATCTGTGTCGAGCGGTATTTGTGACAAAGTTACCGCACTACTGACGCTTGACGAGTTGGAACGCCTCCGGGCCCATATCATCGAAGCGAAAGCTCGACTCGATGAGATCAAGTGAAGGATTCGGTTCCAGTCTCGTAAAAACAAAAACGCGCCGCCCTGATAATTCCAGAGCGGCGCGTAATCCTTTGTTGCCGGCGTTAGAGACTGTCCAAGGTTGCTGGAGTTGTCTGGGTTGCGAGGCTCTCGTTATCAAGGTGGAATGCGGCTTTAGCTTCCGCCGGTGTCAAAACCGGGTGATACGTCTTGCCGTAGTTTCCAACGATCTTCTTCACGTAGTTTTGCGTCTCGTTGTAAGGGGGCACACCGTTGTACTTAGCGACGGCCCCTTCGCCGGCGTTGTAACCGGCAAGTGCCAGCGTCACGTCGCCATTAAATCTCTTCAATAACCACTTCAGATACTTTGTACCGGCTTCGACGTTGGAGGCAGCGTCGTGTGGATCTTTGTTCCCAAACCGCTTTGCCGTCGCGGGCATCAACTGCATGAGGCCCTGCGCGCCCACGTGCGAAACCGCCTGGTTCTTGTATCTGGATTCCTGCCGGATGACCGCGTGAATGAATCGCGGATCCACACCAGCTTTCTCACCGGCACGATAAATAATCCAATCGAGATCGCAATCGCCTGACACGGGAATGTCCACGGGAATCGTCTCTATGAAATTTGTAGTGGTAGCGGCTGGCGCAAGCGCGGGGCTGAAAAAGAG
>JALZOO010000060.1 GCA_030913905.1 Acidobacteriota bacterium | reverse complement strand
GTCCTGAGCTGAACGCGTCCTGCCGATCACGGCAACACTTCAAGCGTGTGAGCGCCTATTCGCAAAGACCATGCCGGGAAATGTCACATGTTAGCAACCTGTGTTACGGGATGGAGAATTGCGTGGGATTTCCGAAGACTAGTTAAGTTTTATGAGTTTGGACTCGCGGGAAGAAACTTGACCTTTGGCTGGTTTGCACTCTGAACTGGTTGTAGGAACTGTGCGCTGGCGAGCACTTGCGACAAAACCGCGCATGGAGTTGACGCCATTCGGAAGACTCTGGAGATCTGGTTTATGCGAACGAAAAGTTTCCTGCAAACACCCGCGCGATCTAACCGGCCGGGAATTGGTTAGGAGGGCATGGTTATTGCTCCTGCTCCAGGATCTCAAGATTTTCCGTGCAACTTAATAAAGAAGATGGATGCACAACTAACTGCTACTTACAGCCGCTCGTTTCCCTTGCGGCTCATGGTCTCTTTTTTCGCGGCCGCTCTCTTTACCAGCGCCGCGCTGTTGTTTTGGGTCCAACCCGTTATCGCGAAAATGATATTGCCGTTGCTGGGAGGAGCGCCGTCGGTTTGGAACACGTGCATGGTGTTCTTCCAAGCGCTGCTGCTTGCCGGTTATGCCTACGCCCTGTTCATTTCTCAACGCCTTCAGCTCAAGAATCAGGCGTTGCTTCACATAATTCTCATGCTTGGTGCTGGTCTCTTTCTGCCGTTTGCGATCTCCCAAAGCATGATTGGCTCCCTGCCAACACAGAGTAACCCTACGCTTTGGCTTCTGGGTGTCTTATCGCTCACCGTTGGGTTCCCATTCTTCGTGCTGTCCGCGACGGCCCCGTTGTTACAAAGGTGGTTCTCGTATTCCGGACACAGCTCGGCAAAGGATCCTTATTTCCTTTACGCGGTGAGCAACGCAGGCAGCATGCTCTCGCTTTTGGCGTTCCCCTTCCTGCTGGAACCGAGATTGAACCTCCAGGAGCAGTCTCGCTACTGGGCGTTCGGATACTTGCTGCTGGCCGTTCTTATTTGTAGTTGCGCAATTCTCGTCGGCGGAAAGATGGCAACCCTGCGACATGCAAGAGTGGAACACGAGTCGGCAGTGTTGACATTCAAATCGCGGCTCGAATGGGTGTTGCTGGCTTTTATTCCATCAAGCCTGATGTTGGGCGTAACGACCTACATATCAACGGATGTTGCTTCGGTCCCACTCATCTGGATCGTGCCGCTGAGCCTGTATCTCTTGACGTTCATACTTGCATTTGCCAACAAGCAACTAATCAGTTTGCGTGTGGCTTCGATTGTGCTGCCGGCGCTAATTGTTTGCCTCGGCTTTGTGGTGATCTTAAGACCGGCCATCTCGGTATGGGTTGTCATTGCGCTCCACTTGGCGGTCTTTTTCCTGGTTGGCTTTATTTGCCACCGCCGTATTGCTCTCACCAGACCGCCGGTAACCGACCTCGCTCAATACTATTTGTGCATTTCGCTTGGTGGTGTTCTTGGTGGAATTTTCAACGCGCTACTGGCGCCGCTCCTTTTTTCGACTCCACTGGAATATCCCTTGATTATCCTGGCCGCGTGCCTGATGCGCCCCCCCGACACCGGACGCGGCTCGCGAGTAAGTCCATGGATGACAATAGGATTTCCGGCGTTATTGCTATTGCTGGTTGCCGGACTATCACTACTGGTTCCACGGTTCGCTCTGGCGCAACAGTTCAAGGACGGCCTGATACTTGGGATACCGTTGGCGATGGGGTATCTGATCGCTTCACGTCGACGCTTTGTTTTTGGCCTCTCGCTCCTGGCAGTGATGATTGGAGGCTATGGATATCTTAGTGCAAGAGAGAATTCACTAACGACGGTTCGAAACTTCTTCGGCGTTTGGCGAGTGTCTTCGGAAGACCAGGATAAGATCCATCGACTACAACATGGGACTACAGCGCATGGTTGGCAATTTACCGACGCCGAAAGGCGATGTAATGCGACAGCCTATTACCACAAGGATGGCCCACTGGGCCAGGTCTTCGCGGTCCATAACGCGAAACCCCGTTCAAGATCCGTGGCCGCGATTGGGCTTGGGGCTGGCACGGTCGCCAGTTATTCGACGTCGGCACAGTCGTGGGACTTTTACGAGATTGATCCGGCGATCGTGCGCCTTGCCACAGATTCTCGGTACTTTACGTTTTTGAGTGGTTGTAGCGCGGCCCCTTATCGAATCATCCTGGGCGACGCTCGGTTGCGATTAAGAGAGGCGGTCGCGGGCAATTACAGCCTGGTGATCCTGGATGCCTTCAGCTCGGACTCCGTGCCCGCACATTTGCTGACGGTTGAGGCCCTCGATCTATACCTTTCGAAACTTGCGCCAGATGGCATAGTGGCTTTCCACGTTAGCAACCGCTACCTCAACCTCGAGCCGCTCTTATCCGGGCTCGCCTCAAGAATCGGAGCCGCTGCATTAATAAGAGAAGACACGGAAACTAATCTACCTGCCGGGAAATACCGATCAAAGTGGGTCGTTATTGCGCGGAGCAAATCCGACCTGGGCGAAATTGCAACCGATCCGAGGTGGAGAAGCGCAAAAGGCAACGTTGTATGGACAGATCATTTTTCCAACATCCTTGATCTCATGAAGTGATTAGCTCAGTATCGTCCTCAAGTGATGAAGCCTGGAAGCGCGACCGGCTGCTCGCCAGTGAGCACTTGCGCCAAAACGCGTCACAAACGGAATGAGGTTAGCAGGAAAATAGCTGCAGATCTCAAGTTTTTCCGGCTTTCGCACGCGTGTTGGTTGGCATATTCATTGCTAGTAAAACTGCCTATACTACGCGTTCCTGGCCCATAACTTCTGTCCTAGCCTCGAAAAGTCAATTTGGACTCTAGCCGTGAAAGGATGTCTTTCGTGAGGAAACTACACCTGCTTCTCGCCATTGCTGTGGTCGTCATCGTGACGCCCTCTTTTTGCGCAGCACAAACCACGCATTCAGAGGTGACTCCACTAAGCAACAAAGATGTGCTTCACATGGTAGCTAACAAGCTGGATACCGAGGCCATAGTTAAAGCTATAAACTCTTCGCCGTGCACCTTTGACACCTTTCCACCCGTGCTTAAGGAAATGAAGCGGCGCGGAGTGCCTGAAGCCGTGCTTCAGGCGATGATGGAAGCTCCCTACGGACCGTCGCTGGCTCGCAGCAGCCGAGACGACCTTGGTGAACAGCCAATCTATCATTACGCCGACCAACTGAAACAGATGGGTTTTATTACACCCACCACCTCCGGCCGGTTGCAAATTACAAAAAGCCGTGCACGCGCGTCTCGTTCGCGGCGGCCGGAATAACCGGCAGTGAAAATTTCCGTGTTTCACACGGCGAGGATGGGCGGTCGTTTCCGGGAGGGTAAATCGAATGAAGCGTTGTCCCGACTGTTATGACATTTACGACGATTCGGAGAGATTTTGCGAGACAGACGGAGAATTGCTGCTCGCTGACCCCACTCTTTCAGTCGTCAAAGATGAAAGCCTTCAACCCAATCCCGTTGCTGTACATTCGAACCGTGATTACTGGTTGACGGGCATCGTTGGTCTAATGGTGGGGATCCTGGTGTGTGCCGGCGCCTATGCGGTCTTATCGATCCGGTCTATTGAAGGTCTCGAGAATCAACAGGCTCCAAACTATGCAACTCAGACTGGGCAACCTGTTCAGTCTGTACGCACAGCAGGGGGCCGTGACCCTGCGGCCGAGTCCGAAGCCGTCGAGGAAGCTTCTCCAGAACCCGAAGCGGAAGGCCCTGCTGACGTCCAGCCGGAACCGTCAGCTGCGCAGGACGAGACGCTCGCCGCTCGCCTTAACCAGGGCCCGGTTTCCACGGGCCAACGCGTTAAGGATAGTGGCGCTGGCGATGGCACTGGAGTTCGAACAATTATTCAAATGACAGATGGCAGCGCAGTCGAAGTGGAT
>JALZOO010000037.1 GCA_030913905.1 Acidobacteriota bacterium | reverse complement strand
CTGCCGCACCGACTAGGTCGTCTTGATCCACGCCATCGCCGCTGATTCCTATTGCGCCGACCAACACGCCGTTCTTGTAAAGCGGAACGCTGCCGGGAAAAATCTGAATGCCGTTTGGAAGATTAGGAATCGTGCCGCAGGGTACGCCCGCGCCGCCAATCGAAGCCAGCAGGTTCGTCTTGATTAAATCGAGTTGCAGCCCGACATTAAAGGGACTCCAGGCGCTAATCCCGGTACTGAAAGGACCCGGAGCAGTATCGTTAATTCCGTCAGGGAAGAAGGGACGATGCAGAAAGCCAGTCGCGCGATCGGTAAATGCAATCGATCCGTCAAGTTGAAGTCCGTCGGTTGCCGCTCGAGAGACGTATGAACCGAATCCTGCGCTGCTCAAAAGCGTTGCCGCACTCGCGCCGGAAAAGAAGGCCGCCGTTCTCGCCTTCTGAACTGACACATCAAAACCAAACAATGGCGCATCAAGCTGGCGAAACACACCCAACACTCGGCCGTCGGCATCCACAACCGCGATCGTTACACGAGCATTGCTGCCAAGAGGCTGGCGAATCGCAGCTCGAGTGATGTTTGCCTGCTGTGCAGCATGCGAGATGATCGTTTCCACATCCGTCGCCGATAGTGCGTTTGGACCTGTGGGAGAAGTGCCGGCCACAAACGGAAAGAAGCGTGTATCTACTTCGCCGCTGATTCCGCCAACCGTTGCAGCAGTGAAGGCTGACGTGCCCGCACTCGCAATTGGAAAAGCGCCGAGTAGGGATCCGGGCAAGGTGGCGAAGGGCAGTGTGGCCGGTGCAGCCGGATTCGCCACGTTTGAATAGGCCAGTCGAATGCCGTCGGCAAGAATGTTGTCCCCGCGAATCAGAGCCGGCGCCTCAAAACTGCGCACGGCGGAAGCGGCGATCAGCTCTTCGAGAGGTTGATCCGAGTCGCTCGGGATTCGGTCAACGGTGTAAACCGAATCGCCTTCGATTCCCACGCCACCCACGGCTACACCATCTTTATAAATCGGCAGACCACCCGGATCGGCGGCGAGTCCGAGCGGCAGGCCCGGCTTCTTAATGTCGGAACAGGGAAGAGACGAAAACTGCACGCCATATAGCGGTCCGCTGGAACGAAAATCAATTGCCGGCGGAAAGTGTTCCTGAATGATGAACCCAGCCGTGCGCGTAGTGAACGCGTTGCCTGTCGTACTGAAGAGCGCGCCCGTGCCTGCTTTTGAGATCGCCGCCAGTGCAGAGGGCACGACAAGTCCCTCGAGTCCCTGGCCCGCTGTGCCGACGCTGCGAATGGTCGTGGTCCCGGGCGCACCAGTCATTACGAAGACGCCGAGCACGTTTGCTTCCCGATCAGTTACAGCCACAGTCACCGCGCGGTTCAATGAAGCGGCAGCGGAAACGGCCTGGCTGATGATCTTTTCCACGTCGCTGGTTGTCAGACTCCCGGCCGTCGCATTCGAAGGAGGCGGCTGCGGTAAAACGGTTGCGCCGGGCGTGGGGACAGCTCCAGCGTCATCTGGCGGACCACCGCCAAAATGTCCCAGAGCGAGTCGCACACGATTGGAAGCGACTCCTCGATACGTAATTCGAACCAGCACATCCCCAAGGTCATTCATGTCATCGCGCAGCTTGACCACGACGCAAGTGGCCCAGGTTTGCTCGGGCACAGCACCAACATATTCGACCGTAAGACGGTAAATGTTGTGTGCCCCATCTTCCGCCTCGGCAATAATGTCTGCCACGCTGTCGCCTGGTTGCAGGCTCAGGTTCATGGTGAACAGCATGATGCGCGTGCGATCGTCCACGCCGATGGCCATGGGAGACTTAATCGGAAAAGGTTCGCGTTGTTGAGTTATCGAGTTGACGGCAATGGCACGCGTCGAGTCAGCGTGGCTGATCAGAACCGGCCGGGGAGCCTGCGCGGAAGCATTTTCAAATCGAATCAGCGTAGAGCAGATAAACAATGCGCTAACGCCTAGTATGAGCACCGTGCGGAGGTGGAGATGTGAACCTGAAACCATCGCGGAGTTGATAGTAACGTTTTGAAAAACTGAGGCACAATGTATCACAAACCTTACGCGCTCCGTAGATTCATGACGAATCAAATTTCCATTGCCTCTGTAAGACTCGTGTGCTACAAGGCAGGCATTACGTCCACGCTACATTGCAGCCCGCGTTGGATCGTCGGAATAACTTTAACCCTCTGTGCGATCTCTGTGAACTGTGTCTCTGTGATGGATTTACAAGAAAAACACTCACCACAGAGACATAGAGGACACTGAGGATGCACAGAGAAAAACAGGTTACATTTTTCGCGACAGATCGCTTCGCAGCCTTGGTTAAATGACGACTGCTCGCACTCAAAGGTCCCGGAAAACGATGCGGTTCAGGCTGACTCGGATTGTTGTCGTCGCTGGCCTTTTGTCACTCGCGCTGTGCGTGGTAGCGCAAGCTCAAAAATCAGGACGCATCACAGGTACTGTTCGTGTGGCTTCGGGGGCACCGGTTCCTGGAGTAGCGGTAATTGCCACCAACCAGGTCACAGGAAAGTGGAAGCGCACGCGCAGCGGATCTGATGGTGTCTATTCGGTTCAGTTACCTGCGGGCGCGTATCGATTGAGAGTGGCGGCGCCTCATGTCGCTCGATTTGATAAAAACAAGAACTACGGCGAGTTCTCGATTGTCCGGGACGATATTCTCGAGAATGTGATCGTCGAGGCCGGCAAAGAAACTTCGATAGACATTCCTCTCGATCAAATCGAGCTGAAGGAAACACCTAAAACGCCCGGCGATAAACCTACAGGCCATGCTGGTGGCGAGACTGTCACCTCCGCACCGCAGATCGAGCCCGAACGACGCGAGGCGCGCGATCGTTGGCGAATTGGTTTCCCTGAATACGATCGGTACGGCGACC
>JALZOO010000032.1 GCA_030913905.1 Acidobacteriota bacterium | reverse complement strand
AAAAAATAACTGCAACGTGCCGGGGGACTTTCGTCGCAGTGAAGCCTGGCCATCCGGCTTATCAGCGTTGGTAACTTGTAACGCAAACTGTTAGTTTGCGGCCCTGTTCTTGTAACGCAAACTTCAGTTTGCGTAGTTTGTCATTAGATTCAACCGTCATCGGTATCCTGGATCGACGCAAACTAAAGTTTGCGCTACCAGTTACCGTTACCTAAATGTCTTACCTGATTCAACGTCCACGCCGCCTACGCAGAACCGAAGGCTTGCGCGCACTGGTGCGCGAGACTCGACTTGCCCCTGAAGATTTCATACTGCCGCTGTTTGCCTGTCCGGGAAAAAAAGTTCGCCGCGAGATTCAGTCAATGCCGGGGGTTCACAACCTTTCGGTCGATGAGATTGCATCAGAGGCTGCCGCCGCATACGACCTTGGCATCAAGGGTGTGATTCTGTTTGGTCTTCCGGAATCGAAAGATGAAGACGCTTCCAGCGCATACGATGAAAACGGAATCGTGCAGCAGTCTGTGCGAGCGATCAAGAAAGCTGCACCGGAGTTGGTCGTCATGACTGACACGTGTCTCTGCGAATACACTTCCCACGGTCATTGCGGAGTCGTGCGCGAAAGCGAAGTCCTCAATGACGAGTCGCTGGAGCTGTTGGCGCGCACGGCCGTTAGCCAGGCGGCAGCCGGCGCGGATCTCGTTGCGCCATCGGCCATGATGGACGGACAGGTGGGCGCAATTCGCGAAGCGCTTGACGAGGCCGGCTTTGAGCAAACACCAATCATGGCCTACGCCGTCAAGTATGCGTCGGCTTTTTATGGTCCATTTCGCGAAGCCGCTGACAGTGCGCCGGCCTTCGGTGATCGCCGCGCCTACCAGATGGACCCGGCAAACGCGCGCGAGGCTTTGCGCGAAGCTGAACTTGACGAGGCTGAAGGCGCCGACATTTTGATGGTCAAGCCGGCAACTGTTTACCTTGACGTGTTGAGGATGGTGCGCGAACAGTTTGACTTGCCCCTCGCTGCCTATCACGTGTCCGGCGAATACGCGATGATCAAAGCGGCCGCTCAAAACGGTTGGATCGATGAACAACGCGTGATGATGGAAACGTTGACCAGTATCAAACGGGCCGGCGCCGACATTATTCTCACTTACTACGCACGTGAGGCTGTGCGTGCTTTGGGAAACACGTAAAGCAACCTGTTAGTTTGCTATTGGTTGGGTGGGCGGCATAAGCGTAGCGCTACGTCAATTGGTTCTGGCGGTGGGTGTTACCCTGCTGGCCCTGATTGTCTGACGCGCGCTGACTGGTGTGGAAAACTGGCTGTCGCGCAAGGCTTAAGCGCTGCCGGGTAGGTCAGTTTCTTTCGGACGGGTAACTTTTCTTTCGGCATCGCACAACCTTGTGCGTGTCAGTCACCTTCTAAGGCGCATCTACCTCGCGTCGACAGCAATGAAGACTTAGCCGGACCCGATATGGCAATGAGCTTCTTTGTCCATCCCGAGCACAGGACCTTCAGACGTATCGGTCTGGCAGCTTTGCTGCTGTCCTTTGGCGTTTGGGACCAGGTCCAAGGGCAATCGGGTCGCCGGGTAAGCAAACCTCAACCGGCCACGAGCCCAGTCGCCGCGCCCGTTGCGACTCCTGATATTCAACCTACGAACGGTCTAAGTCATCAAGTTCGGCTACTCGTTGCGAGGCAACCGACACGCAGACATCTACAGAGCGAAGACATCATCTTCGCTAGTTTCATCAACCGGCTAAAGGAATATAAGAATGTCGCAGCCACTTCCATTGGCGATCAAAAACAAGCTCGGGCTGTGCAACTTGCCCGGGGTGAGACTGGGCAGTTTGTGGTTTTGCTGAGTTTTGCTATCGACAGTTTTCAGGGCGGAACGATTATTTTGAACTCGCCGGATCTTCAACTCGAGTATGTGGTGTTTGCGCCGCGCACTGGAAAGAAACTGACTAAAGGCAAAGTTTATTTTCAGGCGATTGGTGGTGGAAGAATGCGCAAGAGTGAATGGCCGGGTGGAACACCAATCAAGATTACTCCGCAAGCTGCAGGAATCGAGGCGGCCGACCATGTGCACGACTGGCTGAGGCTAAACGAGATGCGAAAGCTTCAACCGCAAAAATGATTGCCAGCACGGAGACCCCCCAACCCAGGGCAAGAAAAGAAACCAGCCTGCGGAGCAGGCGGAAGCATAAAGCCTGGGGCGTTAGCCCCAGGTTAATGGTCCTCTGTGGCACCCGAGCCCGCGCTAGCGGGCGAAAGCGGCAGTTGAGTTATTTCCAAATCAAAAGCTGTCGCCCGTTTTCACGGGCTCAAATAGTTTTCCCTCCTCGGCGTCCTGGGGCTCACGCCCAAGGCTTTACGCTGTCACCTGCTTCGCAGGTTCAACTGAACGACAGCCCGCTCTTTATTTCATCTCATCAAGCGCCGCGCCCAGGCGGCGCAGCCCTTCTATCAACTCATCAGTTTCCCCACCTAATCCAATTCGGAAGTGAGCCGGCATCTCAAAGAACCGTCCAGGGACGACAGAGGTGTCATACTTCTGTCTCAGCAAATCAATCAGCTTGTCAGCGCTTCCGTGCTTTACCCGCGGAAACATGATTGAGCCTAATGTGGGTCGTACCGTCTCCAGATCCTCCCTGGAATTCAGAAACTGATTCAACAGTTCCCGGTTGGCATCTAAGCGGGCTTTCGCCCGTGCGGCAATTCCTCCGAGTTGTCCCAGCGCCAGAACGCTCAAACGCTCGCCAACATGAACCGGCGTTGCTGCAAAGAGATCGTTTAGTCGCCACATACGATCGGCCAGTTCGGGCTCGGCGAATATCCAGCCGCAGCGCAGTCCGCTCAAGCCATAAGCTTTGGTCAAACTGGCGGTCACGACAAATTCGTTGCCGAGATGAAAGGCAGTTCGTGGCGGCTCCTCAAAAAGCATCTCCAGATAAACTTCATCAACCAACACCCGAGCATTCACCTGCCGTGCAATATCGCCGACCTCCCTTAACGTTTCATCGCCTGTCACCACCCCGGTCGGGTTATGAAAATTAGTGATGACGATCAACCGCGTGCGACTGCTGATCTTCCTCGCAATCTCTGCGGCCGAAATTCGAAAACCATGGTCAAACTCACGACTAAACCTTTTGACTTCAGCGCCGAGGTAGTAAGTCAGGGCGAGCAACGGGTCATACACAGGAGATTCGATCAGCACCTCATCGCCCGGATTAATCAGCGCAGCCATCGCCAAGTGGTTGGCGAATGTAGTTCCGGCCGCCGTGACTATGCTGCGCTGATCGACTTGATACCTCTCAGACAACGCGCGCAGCAGAGGTTCATAGCCGTACCCCGTAGTTCCGGTTATCTCCAGATCATCCAAACTAACCTGGAGATCCTTCATCCGCCGATTAGCCAATCCACTAGTTGCCAGATTGAACTTCGCGCGCGAACGCGTCTTCGCCCAATTCATGTAGTCGGACTGCCTGACGGCGCGAGCGACGCTCACTTTGAATTCCTCCAGCGCCAAAAGTAAAAGGCCGGGACTCCAGCGACGAGTATGGCCAGGCCGATCAAGGTATTTCCCGGATAGCGATAGACAGTATTGATAACGACCAGCCAACAAACAGCCACAAATATCGCCGTAGTTATCGGATGCCCAGGCACACTGGCAATGCGTCGCCGCGCGACATCATCCGCCGGTGAGCTGGTTTTCCGGCGGCGAAAAACAAAGATGCACGCCGCAGTTGCGCCGAAAAAAATAAAGTCTACCGAAACCACGTAGTTAAGGATCTGTTCATACTTTCCCCAGAAGGCGATCGCTATTGCCATGATGCCCTGCAGAGCGATGGCTACTACGGGAACATGCGTTTTCACGTTTAGTCGCCCAACACTGCGAAAGAACAAACCGTCCTCGGCCATCGCGAAATAGACACGAGGAGCGGTCAACATTCCCTGGCTCAAGAATCCGAGCGTCGAGATAGCGATGCCTGCCGCAATGGCACGCGCGCCGGCCGGTCCAAACGCCAGTCGCATTACGTCGGAGGCCGGCGTATTCGTAGCCGCAAGTCCGCTTACCCCCAGCACGAGAACGCACACCAAATTTACCGCAAGGTATAAGACCACAACTCCGGTCACGCCGATCACGAGCGCGCGCGGGAGATTTTTCCTCGGCTCGCGGATCTCGCCGGCGACGAAGGTCGAGGTTTGCCATCCTCCGTAAGCAAAAAGCACGGGCACCATAGCCGCGCCGATGGTTGTAATCAGGCTGAACGAAACGGGTTGGCCCAGGAGACCGCTGCCCGTGATTTCTGTTGTTCGTGTTTGCGTCTCCGCGAAGAACAGACCGCAGGCAATTAGCGCAACGATGGCCAAAATCTTCAGGACCATCAGGAAGCTCTGCACCGTGCTGCCCGCGCGAACGCCAATGCAATTGATTAGAGTCAAACTCGCGAGCGCCAATGCTGCGACCATCCAGTCGCTGACAGCGAGGTTCGTCAGCTCGAGAAAATAACGCGCGAACGTAACTGCCACTGCCGCCATGCCGCCCGTTTGAATCACCAGCAACAGCCCCCAGCCGTAGAGAAACGCGACCATGGGATGGTAAGCGTCGCGAAGGTAAGCATATTGGCCACCAACTTCCGGGCGCAGGGTGGCCAACTCCGCCCAGATAAACGCGGCGGCCAGCGCGATTAACCCACCCAGGGCCCAGACCGCCAGGATTAGAAATGGCGTCGTCACCTGGCGCGCGACCACGGAAGGGTTCATAAAAATGCCTGAGCCGATGATGCCGCCCATGACAATCATGGTGGCGTCAAACAGTCCCAGCCGGCGCGCTAGTGTTGGACCTGAACGATGCTCGAGGTTGGTTGAACCCATTTTGTGTCTCAAGAAGTTCTGGTATAACAGTCGCGCTTCTGCGAAATCAATACTAACTTTGTCTGCATGACGACCTCGCAAACCGATCACTCCCGCCGCTGGATCAATCTGCTATCGTGGCTTTTGCCCATTACCTACTTAATTCATGTCGTCGAGGAGTATTGGGGCGGCGAAGGATATCCAGCTTACCTGCTGCGGATTCGGGGAGTGCATTTGTCGCCGACCAGGTTTTGGGTGGCACAAATTATCGGGACGGTCCTGATGATAACCGGCATCATCCTGTCGCGTCGTTTGAAGTTTCCTCGCGTGATGCTCGTGATCATTGGATCGACAATCATGATTAACGGGTTGACCCACTCCATCACCTCGATCATAGAAGGCACCTATGGGCCCGGCTTGTTCTCGTCGTTGTTCCTTTGGATACCGCTTGGTCTGGCGACGTTGATTTACCTTAGAAACCGCTGCATCAAGTGGAAGTATTGGGTGGCGATCGGAATCGGTCTGGCGGTGAACATAATGATTGGTGTTATCGCCATGAGAGGCGCCAAGGTACTGTGACGCAACTGAAGTTTGCGTTACATGAAAAAAACCGGAGCCGTAATCAGCGACTCCGGTTTCGTTCTGTTTAGTCCAGGGGTTAGAAACTGCCGCTGGCTCCTCTGAATCCATGCAGCGCCTGCGTCAGGCCCCACTTGATGACGCGCATGTTGTCGTAGCAGTAACCGAGAATGTAGTTGCAGGTCGAGAGGCAATGCTTGGTGCAGTCGACCTTCATCTCATCAAGCTGCTTTACGTCAAACTTGTCGTTCCCAACCACGCCCCAGTCGTGCGTCGCCGAATACATCGGAAAACACGGCGCCAGGGAACCATCTGTGCGGATGATCAGAGAATTCTGCCCCGCTCGACACTGCCAAGGTGGCACCTTACCGCGCATCAGGAGTTTCATGTCTTCCATGTGCTGAATCGGATTGACCATCTTGTACCCGTGATTGACACGCTTGTCGTTTAGATAATCGAGCAATGCGTCGACCTTGGGCCAGTCGTCGGGCGTGAGATAGGTTTGGTTCTCGTTTATGTGTTTGAAGTGGGTTTGCTCAGTCATCGGCGTTTCGTTGATGTGATAATCAGTCGCGATGCCGCTGTCGTGAGCAATTTCCGTCAGTTCTCTCACATCGTCCATGTTGTTATGGCAGATGTTGATATTGAACATGACGCTGTACCCATAGTGATGTTGCCGTTTCACCAGATAGTCGAAGTTTGCGCGTATCGGCTCAAGCGCTTTCGGCAGAGACTTGCGGTCTTTCACCGAATCCACCGCCAGGTTGACCGTAGCAATTCCTGCATCGCCGAGACGGTCAATCACGTCGGGCTTCATCAGCCGTCCGTTTGTCGGCAAATAGACGAAGATGTCTTTCTTGGCGCTGTAATAGACAATCTTGTGAATAAACTTTGGCCGCAGCAGCGGCTCGCCGCCCATCAGCGCCAGCACTCTTGAACCGATCGAGTGGAGCCAATCAATCGATCGTTTGGCGACGTCTTCGGTCATCCCCTTCACGGCGTTGTTGTAGGACCAGCAGTAGTGACAATCGAGATTGCATTTCCACTCCGTAAAAAGATAGGGAATGATCGGGCGCAACTCGCCACTGTGCCACCGGGACTTGAAGTAGGGTGAACCCCATGTTTTCCACGTGCGGATCGCATTGAGCTTTTGATAATCGCGCTTGCTCATTGGGACCGGATCGGGGTGGAGCGGGTAAACGGGTTCCGGCAATACTTCCTCCGGCATCGGCTCGAGCTTGGGGCGCGATTCTGATTTGTAGAGTATCTGGTGGAGCTTCTGGTCAATACGAAATGGCGGAGCATCGGTTCCCAAGTCAGTACCTACGGGGGCGCCACTGGATAGGTTCTCCTGAATTTCGGCCATGATGTTTCCTCTCTGGATTGGGCGAGAGAGCGTGCTGGAAAGCGCTCTAACCACTGTTTCGTCAAACGAAGTGTTTGCGAAAATGCTTTACTCGATTAGCGGGTTGTCCCGTCAGGGTAGAAGGTGTCGGGCCGCCGGCGAGTTTTTCAAGACAAAAATCGTCGCGATAGTGGCCGATTTGCCGATGAATTGCAACCTTTTTGGTCTCTAAATCTGGTCTTCGGGCTGCCGGTTGCACGAGTAGTTGAATAGCGTTACCCTTGCCCCCTTTTGTTGTGCGGCTTCCGTCGCCCTCGTTGAATCAAGTCGACGTCAAAGACGAAGTTTGAAGGATCAAAACAGTTGGCAGCACGAGTCGAGACCTTAATTACAGCGGCAGTCAGCCCCGAGCTATTTGCAGAACGAGGTCTCGTCTCCATCAGCCGAACCATTCTCGTCGCCGCGCTTGCGATGTTGGTGTTGGTCGGGTTTGGTCTGCGCGTTTCACACCTCAGCTCGGAGGGTCTGAGTGAAGACGAACTGAATAAACTTCAAACCGTAGCCGACTATCGCGCCAACGGATTGACTGCTGCCAACAGCGAACATCCGTTTCTTATGAAGGCGCTGCAAACCGGCAGCGTGGTTCTCGCTGACAAGTGGAACTCCTGGCTCGGAGGCCGTTGGCACGTCACGCCGGAAACTGCTTTGCGACTGCCCGGCGCAATCTTCGGCGCACTGAGCGC
>JALZOO010000027.1 GCA_030913905.1 Acidobacteriota bacterium | reverse complement strand
CTGGCGCTGATTTTGTTGGCGGCGAGGACATGGTCAACAAGATCAAAGAGGGCTGGCTGGATTTTGATGCCGTTGTGGCAACGCCTGACATGATGCGTTTGGTTGGCGGTCTGGGAAAGGTACTTGGGCCGCGCGGTCTCATGCCCAACCCAAAAACCGGTACGGTCACGTTTGATGTGAAGACAGCCGTCAAAGAGACTAAGGCCGGCAAGGTCGAATATAGAGTCGATAAAACCGGTGTGATCCACGTTCCGGTTGGGAAAGTGTCGTTTGAGGCCGATAAGCTTCGCGACAACGCGAAGATGCTGCTGGAAGCCGTAGTAAAAGCGAAGCCGTCAACGGCCAAGGGCAAGTACGTGAAGAAGGTGAATCTGGCAGCAACGATGAGTCCCGGAGTTTTGCTTGACGAAGCCGCCTACGTCAAATAGTGAGGAGCAACCAGGATGAAAACAAAAGCACAGAAGCAAAAAGATTTGGAAGCTCTCACCGAGCAATTTAAAAACGCGAAAGCGGCGATGGTGGTCGGATTCCAGGGCATGACTGTTCCCAAGGATCAGGAACTCCGCAGTCAGCTGCGCGAAGCAGGTGTTAGTTACGAAGTGGTGAAAAACACGCTGGCGCGCAAGGCGGCGGAAGGCACCCCACTCGAACAGGCTGCGGACCAGTTCAAGGGCGTAACCGCCGTGGCATTGAGTGGAGAAGATCCGGTGAACCTGTCGAAGGCGATTGCGAAATTCACCAAAGCGAATCCGGACATTTTCAAGTTCAAGGTGGGCATTGTTGAGGGCAAAGTGGTTGAGCTTCGCGACGTCGAAGCAATTGCCAGCTTGCCGTCTAAGGAAGAGTTGATTTCGAAGATTCTCTTCTTGATCAATTGCCAGGCTCAGCGGCTGGTGACGGTGTTGTCGGCCGTGCCGCGCAACCTCGCGATTGTGGTGAAGCAGATCGGTGATCAAAAGGGCGGAGAAGCCGCCTAAGGATTTTGGAATTCGGAATGCGGAATGCGGAACTCAAATGAATCCGCAATCTGAAATCCGAATTCTGCAATGGAAGCACAGGGCCGGACGCGGACAACGAGCGTGACGATAGTCAGATCGTTTTACGGCTCCGACGTTATTTCGGGTTGAGATGCAACCAACTCGCTGAAACGTCCCGTGGGTTCTCCTGCTGCAATAGAGCTTTCAGTGCTCAGCAATCAGCGGTCAGCTGAAATGGTCAGGACCATTCCTGTCTACTTCAATGCTGGCGAATTCAAGCTGATGGCTGATAGCTGGCAGCTAAACGCTAAACAGCACTCAGGACCCCTAGTTGAGGAGGATAGAAAGGCAATCATGGCAGCAACACGTGAAGATGTGATCGAGTTTTTGAAGAGCATGACTCTTCTTGAAGCTTCTCAGCTCGTGAAAGAGTTGGAAGAAACTTTCGGAGTTTCGGCGGCGGCAGCGGCAGTGGCAGCGCCCGCGGCTGGCGGTGGCGGCGCTGAGGCGGCCGCTCCGGCGGAAGAGAAGACCGAGTTTGATGTGGTTCTACAAGCCATCGGTGGCAACAAGATCAACGTCATTAAGGTCGTCCGCGAAGTCACAGCTCTTGGCCTGAAAGAGGCGAAGGATCTGGTTGAGGCAGCGCCAAAGCCGGTCAAGGAAGGCGTCTCCAAAGAAGAAGCTGAGACGATCAAGCAAAAGTTGACGGACGCAGGCGCAACCGTTGAAGTGAAATAACAGTCTGGAGTCGACAGTCTGGAGTCTGCAGTCAATTTACTGACGACTCCTGACTGGTGACTGGAGACTTGTCGTTGGCTTGACACTCGTGTTTTTGGTGGGTAAGTTAAGAGAGCATTGAGGCGCTGGCGTTACTCCCAAAAAATTTGACGACGAAACCACCGCTAATTTGGTGATTAAGCGGTCGGGGCATTGTGCGCCCTGACCGCGCCTTCGCGTTTCTACAAGTTTTGAGCGCTCGGCTATCAGCTATCAGCAAGGTGATACTGAGCTTTGTTAATCTGCCGTTCCGTTTTCTTCGATTTGATGGCTGACTGCTGACAGCCGTCCTTAAGGAACCTCTCATGTCTGCAAATCTGCTCCAAACAGTCAATACAGGATTAGGAAAACGCACAAGTCAGGCGCCCGAGCGCGTCGATTTTTCAAAGATCTCCACGGCCGTGCGTATCCCGAATCTGATCGAGATTCAGCGCGAATCGTACAACCGTTTTCTGCAGATGGACTTTCTGCCGGAAGAACGCGAGAACACCGGGCTGCAGGCTGTCTTCCAGTCAGTCTTTCCCATCTCCGACTTTCGCGGGACCGCGACGCTCGATTTTGTCGAATATCAGATTGGCAATTGGCAGTGTAAGTGCGGACGGCTTGAAGGCCTCAACTACCTTAGAGCGAATTGCAAACACTGCGGCTCGACCATCAAGGTCAACCCTCTGGCTGCCGGCGAAACACTCTGCCACAAGTGCGGCACGTTTAATTCCGTCCGTCCGCAACTCTGCGAAAACTGCGGCGAGCCCGTAGGTCTAAAGCACAAGCACGATCAGCAGGAGTGCCAGGAACGCGGCATGAGCTATAGCGTTCCGCTCAAAGTCAAAATTCGCCTGACTGTTTATGACAAGGATCCGGAAACGGAAGCGTTGTCGATCCGCGATATCAAAGAAGAGGAAGTGTTCTTCGGCGAGATTCCGCTGATGACGGACAACGGCACCTTCATCATCAACGGCACGGAACGCGTTATCGTTTCACAGCTTCACCGTTCGCCCGGCGTCTTCTTCAAACGCGGCGCTATCTATATCGCTAAGATAATCCCTTATCGTGGCTCGTGGGTCGAGTTCGAATACGATCAGAAAAATCTGCTTTACGTTCGCGTTGGTAAACGAAAGTTTCTCTCCTCCATTTTCCTGCGTGCGCTGGGTCTCTGGTTTGACAAAGCACCGGACGGAAAGCTGGTCAAGAGTGATGCGGCTCTCGAGGACAGAGTAAAGAACGCTTCATTTGGTGACGAAGACATCCTGCGTGCGCTTTACGTGACCGACGAAATCAGAGTCGAAGACGGTCGCCTGATGCTCCAGGTACCTGATCAGGGCCCGACTAACCTCAGTGGTATGAAGGTGGACTTCGACATTAAAGGACGTGGTCCCGAGCCTATTGTTAAGTCAGGCAAGAAGGTTACCCATGCGGCCCTCGAAGGTCTGCGTAAGTCAAACATTGGCGAGGTTGAGATCGAGACCTCGCAGTTTGAAGGCACCTACGCCGTTTCAGACATCGTTAACAAGGAAAGCGGCGAAGTAATTCTCGAAGCCAATAACGAGATCAACCCGGCCAAGCTGCAGGAGATTGTTGAAGGCGGCATTGACAGTTTCTCCGTCTTCTTCCCCGAGCGCGATGATATTGGCCCCATCCTTTCTCAAACGCTGAAAAAGGACGTGATTACCAAGCCTGTCGATGCGCTACTCGAGATTTACCGCAAGATGCGTCCCGGTGATCCTCCGACAGTCCAGACAGCTTACAAATTGCTCGAGGCAATGTTCTTCGACCCGCGCAAGTTTGATTTCTCTCGCGTCGGCCGTTTGAAGTTCAACATCAAGATGGGCAAGGCTGAGCGCGATCGGATCGACGATCCGCTGCTGTCCGCCAAAGACTTTTACGAGGTGGTCTCTTACGTGTTGAAGATGCGTAAGAACCCTTCGGAGTATCAGGCAGACGACATCGATCACCTCGGAAATCGCCGCGTGCGCGCGGTTGGTGAACTCCTCGAGAACCAGTTTCGCATCGGCCTTGAACGCATGGAACGTGCGATCAAGGAAAAGATGTCGATTCATCAGGAAATGCAGACCACGATGCCGCGGGATTTGATTAATGCCAAACCCGTGACTGCGGCTGTGCGCGAGTTCTTCGGCTCCAGCCAGCTCTCGCAGTTCATGGACCAGACGAATCCGCTCTCCGAGATTACACACAAGCGCCGCTTGTCGGCGTTGGGACCGGGCGGTTTGTCGCGCGAGCGCGCCGGATTCGAAGTCCGCGACGTTCACCCGACGCACTACGGCCGCATTTGTCCTATTGAGACGCCTGAAGGTCCAAACATCGGTTTGATTTCAAGTCTCTCGTGCTTTGCCCGAATCAATGAGTTTGGCTTCATCGAGGCGCCTTACCGGAAGGTTACCGATGGAAGCGTGATGGAGTACGTTCGCGTGCTCAACGGTGGCGACACTAAGTTCAAGCATGGTGAGCACCTGCCGCTCCAAGAAGTAGAGAAGGCGAACAAGCGCGTAAGTTCCGATGGCCGTAAAGCTGAGTTTGAGCCGTGGCCGTTCTACCTGACGGCGTGGGAGGAAGATAAACACGTTGTCGGCCAGGCCAATATCGAGCTCGACGAAAACGGCTACATCGTTAACGAACGCAACGCGGCCCGCAAAGCCGGCGAATTCATTCTGGCCTTGCGCAAGGACATTGAATACGTCGACGTGTCGCCGAAGCAGCTCGTTTCAGTAGCCGCTTCGCTGATTCCGTTCCTGGAAAACGACGACGCCAACCGCGCTTTAATGGGTTCTAACATGCAGCGCCAGTCAGTGCCTTTGCTGCGCGCTGAAGCGCCGTACATCGGCACCGGCATGGAGCAAACTACAGCGCGCGATTCAGGCGCGGTGGTGGTTGGTAAACGCGACGGCGTTGTTGACTACGTTGATTCTGAGCGCTTGATCATCAAGGCGGATCACAACGTTGATGGCACGATCTCGCGCGAAGTTACCGCGGACATCTACACGCTGATCAAGTTTAAGCGTTCGAATCAAAACACCTGCATCAACCAGCGGCCGATCGTGCACGTCGGCGAGCGGGTCGAGAAAGGGCAGGTCATCGCGGATGGTCCTTGTACTGACCGCGGCGAGTTGGCCCTCGGTCGTAACGTGCTGGTGGCATTCATGCCCTGGCGTGGTTACAACTTCGAAGACGCGATTCTTGTTTCCGAGCGTCTGGTGAAAGAGGACTACTACACCTCGATTCACATTGAAGAGCTCGAGATCGAGGCGCGCGATACGAAGCTGGGACCCGAGGAAATCACTCGCGACATTCCTAACGTCGGCGAAAACATGCTTCGCGATCTGGACGAGAGCGGCATCATCCGCATCGGTGCCCAGGTCAAGCCGGGTTCGATTCTGGTTGGCAAGGTAACGCCCAAAGGTGAAACCCAACTGACTGCGGAAGAGAAACTTCTCCGGGCCATCTTCGGTGAGAAAGCCGGCGACGTGAAAGACGCGT
>JALZOO010000018.1 GCA_030913905.1 Acidobacteriota bacterium | reverse complement strand
GTGGCGCTGGCAGCGCAGTTGATTGACATGCGGCAGCATCGCGGAGTTCACCCGCGCCTCGGAGCCACCGATGTACTTCCTTTCGTCCCCATACGCGGCGTGACGATGGCAGATTGCGTAGCGATCGCGCATGAAGCAGGCGAGCGGATCGCGCGCGAACTTTCGATCCCCGTCTTCTACTATGAACAAGCCTCGCTGCGGCCCGACCGCGTTTATCTTGAAGACGTCAGGCGAGGTGCGCTCGAACTCTTGCGCGAACAAATTGCAGTGAAACCAGGCCGTGCTCCGGATGTCGGCCCACTCGCGGTGCATGAAACAGCCGGCGCGATTGCCATTGGGGCGCGCCCATTCCTGATTGCTTTCAACGTAAACCTGAGTACGACTGATCTAGCTGTCGCCAGAAGTATTGCCCGGACCGTCAGAGCTCGTCATGGAGGTCTTCCGTTCGTCAAAGCCCTTGGGTTTGAACTCTCCACCCGCGGCCTGGTCCAGGTTTCGATGAACCTCGTGAACTACGAAGCCACGGGAATGACTGCGGCGTATAACGCGGTGCGTGATGAAGCTCGACGTTTAGGGGTGGCGATTGCGAGCACTGAAATTGTGGGACTGGTACCTGAAAAAGCTATTGATCGTGAGGCGGAGTATTTTCAGAAGCTGGAACACTTTTCAGAAGACAAGATTTTCGAACACCGGCTGTGGGTTTGTGAATGATTGCCCTCAAGAGAAGGCATTCAGCAATTATTTCAAGTTGGAATGTCTCAGGGTCAGGAAGGGGGCCCGCCCCCGCTCTTGGTGGTGTCTGTAAGATTTATCCAGGTCAATGAAAGAGTTGGGAGAGAGAACCTGTCACTAGGGATGAACAAAGAGCGGGGGCAGGCCCCCTTCCCAACCTTAGAGACATTTCGCGTTGAGCGGCTCTGCTGACAGGCCCCGGACTATTGATTCCTGCCCGAGCCCAGCTCAATCACTGCTCGCCTCAGAAGATCGTGCTGCTGCATTAATTTCAAATACGTGCCTTCATCCGCGCTCGCCTTGGCCCGGATAATTCTCAGCAGCAACTGCTTCTCGCTGGAACTCCAGCCGGTCACGTCTTTAACCAAAGACAGCGTCACCGCGAAATCGCTGAACGCTGTCGCCTCTACACTACGCAAACTCCCTGGCTGAATACCGAGCGTTCGGGCCAATGCGTTAATCGATTCCGTTCGGAATTTGTCGGCGTCGCCGTTGAACTTCGCACCCATGAGCCGTTGGACCCGGAAACCAGCATTCCGCAACTCGAAGCGGTCCCAATCTCCAGCGTGCGACTCATCAAGCTCGAATACCATTGGTCCTTCCGCCATCCTCCGTAGCGTTGCGGCTGTTGTGCGATACCCGCTCCTCGCTGCGAGCTTCTTCTCCTCGTTCAAAAGAATCTTCAATACCCCTGGGTTGGTCGGCCGAAATCCGAGCTTGCGATAGAACCAGAAAGCGCCTGACTCGATTCCTTCCTCGTTTTCGTAGCCAATCTGATAGGGATCAATCGCGAAGGTCGTGACTCCCAGGAGATGACGAAAAATGTTGAGGATGCGCGCGTAGAGCCAGGCAGTCTCGCCGTCTCGAAACGTGTAATAAAGATTGAAGCCGCTTTCCATCCGCTCGAAGAGCGAAAGGCCCTCGAAATAACCGACCGGTACGCCATTCTTGAAGATCATCGCGGCGTGATATGCCCGCAAAGGCAGCCTGCGGTCGGGCGGTATCCCCGTCACAAAAAGCTCAACACCGCGGCCAAGGTTTGTTCTGAGGACCCTGTCCGCATCGCCATGAGTAAACCCATAAAGCTCGCGATACCGAACAGTCGAAGCCTCGCGGGACATGTCGATTATTGCCTGGCCTCGTTTCGGAGGAAGTCGCTCCAGAACTGGAGAAGGTTCTTGCAGTTCCTGTCTTAGAAAAACATCTTTTCGACGGATGAGCGGTTCGCGATGATAAAAAATCTTTCGCGCCGTCAGCCGCATTCCTGTGCGAGTGGCGCGATAAGGCGGTGTCCAGCTCACATACAGTTTTTGTGAGTCAAACAGCTCTGTCTTCTCCGCTTCAGTTCTGGGCAGTGATTCAAACTGTTGGACCAGCCATGGCAGTTCCTTCATTCCCGGCGGTATCGCTGCGCGCAGCCAGGATTTGTAAGAAACGTTCGCTTCAACCGACGCATCTTCTGCGAGCAATGGCATGAAGCGCGGCCACGTTTGAGCCAACCGGGTTTCGTCCTCAAAGTAGTCCCAATCGAGAGCCACCCGACGTGCCTGTTGTTTGACCAGCCATCGAACGATCGGATAACTGAAGGTGTCGCTCACTGATGTGCCGGCAATGCCCGCAACTTCCGGCGTCTCAAGCGCTGACAAGTCGGCTCCCTGCTCGCGCAACTCCGCCACGCGGTCGGCAAAACTTCTGAGTATTGAATCAGCCATTTGCTTCAGACGTGCGCTTTGCGGGTAGGCACAAATGAAGAGCAGGATTTCGTGGAAGCGGATTAGTGCCTCAGCGTCATCGATTTTCTTGAGGGTAATCTGCGAGAGGATTTTTTCAGTCGAATGATGTGTCCCGACACCGAAGTTGCGCTTCGCTTCGTCAAGCCGATCAAGAAGCCGATTGATTGGAGTGGGGGTCACCTGTTGAGTTGATTGCCTCACAGATGCTTTCGCATGAAGGTGGCAATCTTCCACGCGTCGATTGCCTTCCATGGCATCGAAGCCATCGTGTAATGGCCGCAGGAAAGCCAGACCACGTTAACCGGAAGGTTGTGTCGTTTCGCCTCCGCTATCGTGTCCTTTGTGAGATCGATCGGAAACGTCAGGTCGTAACGCGCGGCGATAAACCTCATTGGACGCAGACCCATTTCCGGCAAACGATTAATAAATGGCACCGGACTGATCGGACTCCAGTATTCACGGAGTTCTTCCAGGCTCAGATGATCCGCAAACCCTTCGCGCAAATGCTGCGTGGATAGCCCGCGCCACGCCACGTCAGCGACATAACCGGAGACATGATTGAACGTGCCGGCGTTAAGATTCGGCTCATGAGCAAACGTAAGAAACGCTATGCACGAGCCAACACTGGTGCCCAGAATTCCGACGCGTTCGTAACCCTGTTGCTTGAGCCATCGCACTGCGGCACGCGTGTCAAGAACCGCCTGCCGCATCGATTGAATGGTGCGGCCTACGTTTGTGCTAACCAGATGATCCGCACGCTCAAGCTCCGGCGGCCTGCGCTCCTGATGATACGGAAGCGTCAAACGCAACGCCGACATTCCAATGAAATTAAAAATGCGACAGGCCTCAACGTGACTGTTGGGTTGAGCATTCCATTGTGGGAGAACCACCACTGCCGAACGTGGTTTACGAGCTTTTTTCGGGTTCACCGGAAAATAACGAGCCCGGGCAGTGTTGTTTTCAGCTGAGGGCGTGTGAATCGCGCTGGTCCAGGTTAGTTGATCGCCTTCAAGTTGAAAGTCAGGGATAGCCGGCAGTGCGAAAAATTCGTCGCTGCTTCGCATTGCCTGTTGCGTATGTTGCCGCAACACGTGGCGCGGGTCATCGCCGTTTACGTGGTCGCTGATGAACTGCAAGCCCCACTCAAACGGGCGCACCACGCGATTGTTATCTCGATTGTGATGCGCCAACTCGCGGCCATGCATGAAAGATTTCCACAAAACTCTTAACTCCAGCTTGCCAAAATGAAGTCCGTAATCCTAGGGCGTAGGCTTTGACAGATCAAGTGCACCGAGGTGAAGTCGCCGGAACTGGGGCTCGCTTAAGGTTTATCGAGGACCTCATCCACCAGCAAACTGATTACCAAGCTCGGCTTGGAGGACTTTCAGGATATTTTGGTCGTCACCGACGTAGATTACGATCAGCTTTTGGCTCTTGAAGAAGTGAGGCGTGGACATCCACAATGGCTTGCTGTTTCCAATGGTCTTCCCATTCGGGCTTACCTGTTTTGCCTGGGCGTCTGTGGCAGCCTGGTTGGTATATTCAAACACTTGAATAGCTTCATCATTAACTTTGATGATGCGTCCGATGACCGAGAAAAACGGCTGCCGCACCCTCTCTTTACTAGATTTGACGTTCGCACCCTGTCTGCGCAGCTTCCCAACCAGGCGCGAGTACTCCGACGTGGGTTTCACTCTCCCGATCGGCAAATACAGGGCATTCCGGCTCGTTTCCATTTCGGGGCGATAGTGACCTCCCTGTTCAAGCGTCAAAACAGGCAACAGCAGGAAGCCTATCATCCCACACCAATACGAGACCGAGCCGGGATGTCTATGAACATTTGTCGCCGGATTGTAACCGGTACATGCATCCTTGAGCGTCATTGTGTTCAAGAAGGGTATTTCAGAAACAAACTCGGAGCAACCTTCCTAAAGGAAGATGTCCCCCCGGCGCGTGTTGGCGCCCACCATCCCAAGCATTGACTTATCATTGACCCGGCACTACTCTTAGGGCCGTTCACAACGCCCTATTCCCCGATTCGCGTGGGAAATCGGGACCCTCGAGTAGGGTCTTAAGACGTAAACCTTACCATCTAGAAAGGAAGCAAGGCAGTATGACTAACCCTTCGCGTCGAACCACCCTGGCGGTAGTTCTGACATTATTTGTTTTTGCAGCGCTGGCCACAGTCGCCTCCGCAGACCACTCGTGGGGAGGCTATCATTGGGCCCGCACGAGCAACCCCTTCACGATTAAAACCGGCGATAACGTATCAGCCGCCTGGGATCCGTATCTTGATGAAGCGATAAGTGATTGGAATCTATCTGTGTCGCTTGACCTCCTCGAGGTGGCAGGCGGAACGAACCCAAAGAACTGCCGTCCTACTGCGGGTCGCATTGAGGTTTGTAATTCCAAATACGGCAACACTGGGTGGCTGGGTATCGCCAATATCTGGATTACTGGCGGCACTCACATCACGCAAGCAACTACCAAGGTCAACGATACCTACTTCAACACTGCGAACTACAACACGCCTGCATGGAGGCGTCTGGTTATGTGTCAGGAGATTGCGCACGACTTCGGGCTCGATCACCAAGACGAAATCTTCAACAATCGCAACCTCGGAACTTGCATGGACTATACAAACGCTCCCGCGGGCGGCGTGGTCAACGGTTTCGATTACGGTCCCAGCAACGAGCATCCGAA
>JALZOO010000006.1 GCA_030913905.1 Acidobacteriota bacterium | reverse complement strand
CACGTTATCGGCGTCGTGATAAACGGGCAAGTTGTCAGCGAGGAAGTAAAGTAATTCTCAGGGGATTTGCCACAGGTAGAATAATTGCCTACCTATCGGCATCACAGCCCCGACGAGTCGGGGTAGCGACCGGGTTTCATCTAACCCCAGCGGACTCTATTGGCGCGTTTCGCTCACGTCGCTTCTGTCAAAGTGGACCAGGTCGCTACCGCTCCCGGTTCCGTATTTGTGGCTCATTGCGTGGACGCGGATGTGAAAGTGCGTTGATGGCGAACGGAGAGCAAAAACAAAAGCGAAGAGGCTACCTTGATCCACAGCGGGTCAGGAGTTTTTCTTTCTGGATAACCAGCGCGTGCATTCTTGTGGCGGTGCTCGCCTCGTTGCTGGCGATCTGGAAATTTGCAGGCACTGACATACTGTGGCGGACAGTCGCGACGTGCGCGGTGATTGGCAGCGGGACCGTCGCGTTCTATTGGGTCAACGTGCTCTTCGGCAAGACCTTGGATTAGATTTCAACTGAAGCGACCCAAGGGTCTATGCGGCTAACGTCCTAATTTCAGTTTTCTCTGTGTATCCTCCGTGTTCTCTGTGCCTCTGTGGTGAGTTGTTTGCTCGTAAAGATTCACCACAGAGGACACAGAGAACGCACAGAGTTATTCAAACCCGGACCCCTTTTAAGCGGAAGAACTACGGACTCGCTGAGGGACTCGCCGCCGGCTTCGGAGCCGGCTTATTGAACTTCGTCTCGTCTACGGGAACGTTGAGTTTTATTTCCGTAAACTGTCGTAGCGAACTCCAGTTTGGGTCAACTCCAGAGACTCGAATTGTGAACGGCACCTTCATACCATCCACGTCTCGATAGTCCTCGAAGTCCACCTGTTCCGGAATAACTCCGATCGGAGTTGGCGTGAACACAATCCTGCGAAGCAGGAGTCCTGTTTGCGCGTCGAAGTACAGCCGCTCACGCTTATTGGCTGTGTTCGTTCCACGTAGAACGTACACGTCGCGGTCGTTGATCTTGTCTTTGCCGGCAAACGTCAGACTCGTGAACTGCTCCTTGAGTTTCACGTCGCCAAAGAGACCGGGATAGCGCCGCAGGAAAACTAGTTCGTCTCCCGTAATGTCACGCAAACCGCGCGCGCTTTGTTCCCAGCCAACGCTGCCGTTGTAGCCTCGTTCGAAAATGCCCTGGCGCGGAGTATTCACCATCATGAAGGTCTTGTCCGGCGCCGACTGAATTACTTCGTAGCCCCAGGATACTCCGTTGGAAGTCAGCCACGTCCCTTTCATCGTGCGTGTCTTCAGTTTGTCGATGACGGCAACCCCACCCAAAGCTTCCTGATACTTCGCCAACACTTGATCCGCGGTCGGCATCGCCGGAGTGGCAACAGGGGAAGGCGCGGGAGATGCTCCCGGAGCGGCCGGCGCGCCAGCCGGGCGAGCTTGTTCAGGCATCGGGAGCGGCGGGACTGAAACAGGATGCGTACGGCCGCGATGACATGTAAAGCAACTTACCTCCGTGGCGCCGCGGAACGTGGTCTTATTGATGTTCTGAACCATCTTGATCATCTCGCGCGCCGTATTCTTCTCAGGTTTTTCATCCGCGGCAAAGTCCCAGTTGCCTTCCTTGTTCACATGACAGAACGTGCATCTGACTCCCAGCGACGAGGCCATGAAGTTCATTACCGGGATCAACTGGGATTGAGGCAAGCCCTGCAACACCTGAATATTTTTCTGCACCTGCTCTACGGTTTTTTCCTGAACTGGAGTCTGAAACAGATAGCTGTGCGGCCGCGAAAATGAGCGCCGGCCAGTTTCGTTTTCCGCAACAGCTTTGACTGCGCGGACGCTGTTTCCGGAGCCTGCCGTTGTGGCCGTTCTGACCATGCCCACCGTGACGGTTCCCAGGATAGCCAACACAGCGATGGCTCTAATTGCGCTAGTGCGTACAGCATCCAACATTAGTTAATCCTTTCCAGGTTCAAATCAATGTGAGCTCACAATGCGCGTAGCGGTATCAGAACCGGGAGCGATACCGGGGAGCGCCGCAGCCCGCGTGGGGGTGGTGGTAGCGACCGGGTCTGCTTGGATAAAATCTACGCGAGGGAAGCTTCCAAGATGCAGTTCTCTTCGGTTAGAACCGACCCGGTCGCTACCCCGACTCGTCGGGGTTCTGATACCGAGTTCCACAACGTGTCGTTCGTCAGCAGTTCTATCGAGTCACAGTAGTCACCCGCTGCTTCAACGGCACGAGTCCCTCAAACGTCTTATAGATTTGCAAATAGATCTGTGTCTCGCGTGGAATCAGTATCCGCCACGAGGCGCCTCCGCGTCTGATGTAGAGCGGCAAACGCGCGGGGTTTGAATTGTAACCAGCCGCAAGCAATTCCGTCTGAGTCGCGAGCCGGGCGCTCAATGCATACTGCACGTCTTCGTTCGCAACCAGATCGTTCCAGGTGTCCTGCATGTAAAGCAGCATGGCTTGTAGCGCATTGGCGTGGTTTCGCATGCCCGTAACAAAGTCGGGTATCAACCCAACTCCCGGATGCCGTTGCTTAACGTAGTTATATGTCCAGGGAATCATTTGGACCATGCCGCCCGCGCCGGCCGAGCTTACGGAATATCGATACGTGTCCAACTCGTTGAGTGCGAAAAGCGAATAGATTTCCTGAAACAGCGCCAGACGATTTTCCAATTTGAACCGCTCATGATCGACGTGCTCAACCAGGGCGAGACGCTCTGCCACATCTACTATCTGCGGAGAAATGAAAACGCCTTTGTCGCGTAAGCGCTTGGCCGCCAAGTCAACCATGTTGCGTACATATGCCTGACCTGCATGAGCGAGCTCCGGCGAAAACAGCGCGGGATGTACCGAGCTGTAATAAGCCATCTCGCGAAAGACGCCGCCTCTCTCGATCGGATACTGAACCACCAGCGGCACAAGCGAGCGGCCCTGGCTGTCGAAAATCGCGACCGCAGTGTTAACGCCATTAGCGCGGAGTATGCGAATGTTCAAGGGAACGCCAAGTGAACTGGTCATCGTCACTTCAGCGCCTTTAGTCAGAAACGTGTCTTTGAAGAGCATCACCAGATGGATTCGAGCGGTGCTGCGATCCAAAGCGGCTAGAGTCACCAAATCAATCGCGGGTACTGTCAGCGCTGTCGGCATGGGTCGCGATCTCAAGAGGCGCTCCGCTTCTGCAAGGCGTAATTGAATTACGGGCGGAGATAACACGAGAGAGCTTGACGGCGACTCGGCGTGTCGTTCAGTCGCGGTCGGTCCAGCCGGTAATGGACGAGTTTCAGGCGTCGTCCCCACAACCGTGCGGGGTGGCGCAGTCTCGACAGTTGCCGGAGGCGAGGTGATCTGCGCGCCCGGCGGGGGAATCTGAATTCTTGGAGGAACTACAGTGCGCGGACGATTATCTGGACTAGGGGAACGAGCTGGAGTTTGCGCGTGAGCGCCCGTCAGTGCGAGTAAGATGATTACTAAGGAAACGAGGGAACTTCTTGTCATAGGCAATTCTAACCGCTTTGTAATGGTTGCAAAAGGGGGGGTTGCAAGTTCCGGTTAGATTCGCCGAACGTCCTTACAGTTGTCAATACGTTTGACTTAAGTAGGCAGGAGCCTAAAGCGGAAGCGGTTAGCGCATTGAATCGAGTGAAATTGATGCTTATCCGTCTAACCAGTCGCGCGTCATGTCACACCACAATGCCAGCCCGCGCCATTCGTTGAAGCGCGAATAGTAGCGAGCGATCTTCTTGTCGGTTGCTTTACGGCCCTTGTTCCTCACGGTGAAAAACTTCGCCCGCGTCCATGAGTCGAGCGCCAAACCGTCATAGCGGCCAATGAGTTTGAGCAGGTTTTCCGCCGCATACGGGCCAACCCCCTTCACTCCCCTCATCTCCTTAATCAATTCTGCCGTTGGCAGCGAACTGCTGAGCCAGGATTCAACGTCGAGCTCGCCGGAGGCGACGCGATCGGCCAACTCTTTCAGGTAAGCGGAGCGATAACCGGCCCGAACCTCATTGACGTAGAACTTCAACGGCATCAGGGCCATCGCCTCAGGGGTCGGGAAGGTTCGGTGACCGTCATTGGATTCGCGCCCCAGGTTCTCCACCAGACCCGTAACCATCTTTTCGGTGAGCGCCCAGGAGCAATTTGTGGTGCAGATCATCTTCACCAGATCCTCAAATACTGTAGGCGAGCGCAGCATTCGCCCGGCGCCCTGTGCAGGAATCCAATTGAAGTCCCGATCCTCCGCCACCGAACGATAGAAGCTGCCCATATCGTCATCGAGCCGAAGCATGTGGCGGACGTCCCTTATAACTTGCCTGGTCACAGCCTGACTTAGCCGGCGCGATGGATTTATTCGCAAAGCCCGCTTGGTTGCGGTTATGGCGAGCGTCACCGGGGAGGTGCTTTTGAGATCCAGAACGCGTGACAGGATCCAAGCCTCCCGGTCCAATCGGAACGGCAGCAGTTCGCACCAGCCGTGGCTGATGACGGTGCGTTTAAAACTGAAATCACGAGGGGTGGTTATGCTGATTTCCATTTTTTGTCGGATGGCGAATGGAGCTTGAATGTCTACGCAGGGATTATTGTCACTAATACAATGTATTCGCAAACTGAATAGAGGATTGCTTTCTGGAACAGATCGCGGCGTCTGTTTTTCAGCCCGAGTAACGACCCTAACCGCTCTGTCAGGAGAGTTAGAATGTCTCTGACCGCTTTTGTATGCTTCGGCTACAGTCAAGCTGAATCTTGACACCGTGGGGTGGCGAGCCTAGACTGAATCCACTTGAAAATAGAATAAGGAAGGCTGTACTCGCGCCTCCCTAATACTCGGGAGATAATGCGAGAGTGGAGTCCAACACAGTGACTCCCTACAGTATTACGGTGAACGTAAGCACCGCTTCCGACGATAATTAGAACCCGGAGCTTTCCGGTCTTCGCGCCCCATCTGGCCCTTTATAAATCCCGATGGGGCGTTGTCGTGTCTGCAGTACGACAGGCATTCCTGCCTGTCATACTTAGCGCACATAGATTGGATTTGAAATAATCCAGGGCTGATCACTTACTGGCTTAGGAAGTTGGGGCAGGTAAACCTCAACACGATAACTTCCCTTCTCCGTAACCATGAAATCCCTTGTCTTTACCCCGACTACGTCCTGAATCGTCTGGCCATCTTTGATTAACACCACCCGGCCCAACACGGGCGAGTTAACTGTGAGCCGCACCTCTTTGCCGAGTGTGATTTCGTCACCTTGTATTCTGGTGTCTGCCCCATTTGAGGCCGAGAAACTAAAGGTCGTGCTGTCGCCAAACAAATCAAAGCCAATGAAGCAATGGCCCATGGCTAATGCTTGCCGTAGCGTTTCTGAGTCTAAAGGTTGCGCTTCCGGAATCAGCGCGTGAATTCTCACCAACCCAAAGCTTCTTTCGTATGGATCCAGCTGCACACCCAGCAGAGTCTTTCCTGATGAATCGTCCAACTTGATGCCGATGTTTGCGTGCGCATCGTTTCCGGCAATCGCAGTCAACCTCCTGCCACTTGTCGTCAATTCATCCCATCGTTGCAGGTTCGCAGCGGGCCGCGAATAGAATCTGGCAAACAATAAGTCGGGATAGCCGTGGTAGGACCAGAGACCATCGAAGAACATTACCACCGGGTTAATTTTTCGCGCGTTGGTGTAGACGTTGTAGATTTCAATGCCATCGAAACTTGCGTCCCAGCTTTTGAAATCTTCGGGATAAGCGACGAAAGACAAAGCGCCTCGGGCCTTCGCCTTCAAGGTCGCTTCCTGAGTAGATGTTCCGGTGGCGCTATTTTCCGTTTCATCGCCGGGGATGATCAGCAACCGATCCGAGCCCGTGCTGATTTCGTTTCCGTTCATGAACAAAACTCCGGCATGCATTCCGTGGAGAGTCATTGCAGCCGTGTTGAAATTGCCTGACGTGTGCTCAGTCATCACTACGAAATTCAGTTGGTTCGACTTTGCGCCGGCGATAATTTCGTCGAAGCTTCCGCGACTGTGACCGCCGAGAAAAGAGTGTACGTGGGCCACTCCTTTGTACTCCACAAAGCCGGAAACAACCGTTGCCGGCGCACGCTGTGAATTGAGTGTTTGAATTGCGGAATTGAGGCGGCCCAGCTGGTAGCGGCGATAGGCAAAGGGAGCCTGCGAAAACAGGACCAGGATCAGCAGGGCCAATAATAGTTTCTTCCGACGCGTCATCACGCCGCATCAACTTTCAAAGTCAACGGAAGCCACATGCTCGCTGATACTCTTGCCGAAAGCGGCAACCTTTATGTGTTCGGGATGAACCGTGTATGCCTCGAGGCCCGTGCGATCTGCAAAAATGGCCACCAGCCCGGTGTCGTAAGACCGGGGCAAATGAAGCATGTCAAAACCAACAGACAAGGAGTGGGTCTCCGGAATGAACGATTTCAATTTCCGCAGCATAGCGACATGTTGCTGCCGCAGTTCGGGTTCGACGTCAGTCCGGTATTTCCAAATGACCAGGTGAGTCAGCATGATTTCCGAGTTCAACCCAAACTCCGGCCCCAAAAGGAATGGCTGTCCCCTTGAGCCGGCTACTTTGGAGTAGGCGTCGCCTTAGGCTTCGGATCCTGGACGACAATGCTATTTCGCAGAGTCTCCCACGCAGGGCCGGCTTTTTTAGCAGCATTATCAGGGCCAAACATCGTCAACACCACAAGCCGCTCTCCGAGAACTCCCCAATGGACTTCGGCCGCACCAGGCTCTCCGCCGAGAATCGCACTGATCCGGACACCCTCTGACTTGACGCCACCGACGTCCAGCGACACAGGGGACTTCAGCGGACTCACGCCCATTTGTTCGAATTGCTTGACCGTTGCGGCGATATACCCATCCACCAAAACTTTGCGTGCTTCTGCCAGCTTTGCCGGTGAGTTTACGTGCGGTCGGAATACAAAAATTCTGAATTGCGCCTCACTGTCTGCGCGCGTCAGGTTAAGCTGCTGCGCGTCTGCGTTGCTGGTGTCCTCAAGCACCCACCCGGACGGATAACTAAATTCCAGCCCCTCCTTAGAGAATTGTTTGACGTCGCTCGCGGGAGCCTGCGCCTGCGCACCGAGCGCGCAAAACAATAGAAGAGCTGATAACCGAAATGTGTTGGATAATGCTTTCATGATTGGGTTTCCATTGTTGATTAGCACCGTGGCTTTAGCCCGTTGTTGTGAGCCCTGATGCCCATGGTTTTCACTCGCTTGTGAGTAACTTTAACTGCTCGTTCAATAATTCCCAAACCTGTCTCACGTGCTTCTCAGTTGTACGGATATTCCCAATCGAAAGACGCAGCGTGAGTTCGTCATTCAGCTTCGTGTGTGACAGCAAAGCTTTTCCTGTGCCTGTTACACCATGCATGATCGCTTCATTTAGCACATCCCATCTCTTTTTGCGCGTGGCTTCGTCAGGCGCGTCGATTTTGGGACAGGCGCGAAAGCAAACTAACGCGAGCGGAGTCGGCGCCATCAACTCCCATTCGTCAGATTTTTCGACCCACGAGGCAAACAGTTTTGCGAGCCGGCAATGCTCTCTTATGCGCGCGGCGAGTCCTTCATGACCAAAGTAGCGAATGATCATCCACAGCTTGAGCGCGCGAAAGCGACGGCCGAGTTGCACACCATAGTCTGACCCGCTGCGCACTTTCGCCTGCTCCGGCGTGCGAAGGTATTCCGGCACCAGTGAAAACGCTCGTTCCAGCAAATTCATATGGCGACAATAAAGGACCGAGAGATCAAAGGGCGTGAATAACCACTTATGTGGATTTACTACGATCGAATCCGCGCGCTCACAACCTGCGAGGATGTGTCGCAGTTCAGGTACTACAGCCGCCGAGCCTGCATATGCCGCATCGACGTGCAACCACATCGCGTGTTTCTCGCCAACAGGAATAATTTCCGCAACGGGATCAATGCTCGAAGTAGAAGTCGTGCCCACCGTCGCCACTATGCAAAAGGGAACAAACCCATTTTGCTTGTCTTCTTCGATTGCATCGGCCAGTGCCTTAACGTCCATTCGAAATTCAGCGTCGGTTGGAATCTTTCGCAGGCCGCGCTGTCCGAGGCCCAGTGTGATCACTCCCTTTTCGATGGACGAGTGTGCTTGTTCAGAAACGTAGACACGCAGCAAGGGCAGGTCTTTGCGGCCGCTCATTCCCTCTTCGCGAATACGCATCTCGACCCCTTCGCGCGCCGCGGCCATCGCGTGCAAGCTCGATACAGACGCAGTGTCGTAAATAATTCCGGTCATCCCCGGATCAAGACCCATCATTTGCCGCAGCCAGTCCAACGTCACTTCTTCCAGTTCGGTAGACGCGGGCGAGGTGCGCCACAGCATGGCTTTGTTGTCGAAGGCGGCGCTCAACAGTTCGCCGAAAATGCCAGGCGCGGAAGTTGAGGTAGCGAAGTAGGCGAAAAACGAAGGATGACTCCAATGCGTTAGGGCCGGCACAATTAACCTGTCCACGTCGGCGATGATTTGCTCCATCGGTTCCCCTTGGGCGGGCGGCGACGACGGCAGCTGTGCTTTCAAATCGCCCGGCTCAATCTGGGCCAGCACCGGGAGGTCTTCAATCTTGTCGAAATATTCTGCAATCCAGTCAATGAGCTCGTGGCCAAACCGCCGAAACTCGTCCTTATTCATATCGCCCAGCGCGGGCGCGGTCTTTTGTCGTGGTTCGCTCATCGTGCCGCAGTCTAGATTAGGCTTTAGATAAATTCCACGTTTTTCGGTTAGACAAATACAGAACCGGGAGCGCTAGAGCCCGTGTGAAAACTTGGAGTCAACACATCATGCTTGAGCCAGTTAGCGGGTTAGCTGGGGTGTGCCCCCTGAAATTGTTCGCCGGAAGTTTGGCCGAGCCCAACTCGTTAGGCTGAACTGGGGTTGGCTTTTGCCAGCAAGCTGATCATTTGCTCGACGCCCAATATGTTCAGTACCCGTTTCAGGTTGTAACTAAGAACTGTTAAGCCGAATTCGGTAGTGACATTGCGAATACCCTTCAGTAAGAAGAACCCTTGATTCATGCCCCACTTGATGGTGCCGAAAGGATGCTC
>JALZOO010000645.1 GCA_030913905.1 Acidobacteriota bacterium | reverse complement strand
TGCTGTTCGCGTGTGCGTGTTCAAGGGCAGTGCAGATCTGGCTGGCAATTTCTACGATACGTGTCAGTTCAACTGGGCGCGACTGCGACAGGCTGGGTCCCAGCACGAGTTCCATAACAAAGAACGGGACGCCTTCTGCTTCACCTACGTCGTGCACCGAAATGATATGAGGATGATTGAGCGCTGCGGCCGCGCGAGCTTCGCGAATAAGTCGCTGTCGCGCATCGGCGGAAGACGCGTTTCCGGGCAGCACCTTTACCGCAACTTCTCGCATGAGTTCCAGATCCATGGCCCGGTAGACTATGCCCATCCCGCCGCGGCCTATTTCGCTGTCGAGGCGATAGCGTTGACGCAGTACCACGCCCGGAGCAATACCGCTCGGCCGAATGTCGCTCATGATGCGCGTAACTTCTAAGTCGTTACTCATCTGAAGAAGGAGGATAGCATGGCCTGCTCAGCCCAATACTCGCAGGCGGTTTCCTGATTTAAATTCTCTGTGCCACCTCTGTGTTCTCTGTGTCTCCGCGGTGAGTGGTTGCTTGACGTTTATTTACCACAGAGGCACAGAGAACACTGAAGTTCACAGGACCAGAATTAGACCTCTATCTATCCGGGTCATGCGTTGACGATTGAGCCTTTAGCGCATAGGATTTCGAAGTGGAAAATCCGACATAAACTACATCTATTCTAAGGCCAGCGAGGTCTGCCTACAATTACGAACGGACCCGAGAGTCTGTTTCACTTTAGCCTTTCCCGGAGAAGCATAAATGTCACAAGCAATGCCGAAATCTTATGAGACGCTTTTGTTCGAAAAACGCGGACGCGTGGGCATCGTCACCATCAATCGCCCGGACAAGCGAAATGCACTGAACATCAAAACGCGCGAGGAAGGTGCCGCGCTGCTGGAAGAATTGCGCAACGATGAATCGGTGGGTGTGGTGGTTATTACCGGAGCCGGTGACAAAGCCTTCATCGCGGGCGCCGACATCGCCGAGTTTGCCGGACGCACTGCGATGATGCAGCGCGACGTCATGACCGGACGTTCGCTTTTCAACGCCATCGATACTTTCCCGAAGCCGATCATCGCCATGGTCAATGGCTATTGTCTTGGTGGTGGCTGCGAGCTGGCGCTCGCGTGCGACATTCGCGTGGCAAGCGAGACGGCATCTTTCGGACAACCGGAGATCAATTTGGGAATCATTCCGGGCGGTGGCGGCACGCAGCGTTTGACTCGGCTAGTTGGCGAAGGTAAGGCGATGGAAATGATTTTGACCGGGGACATCATCGACGCGAAAACTGCGTTTAATATTGGCCTGGTCAACCACGTGTTCCCCGCGGATCAACTCGAAGCTAAAACTTTGGAGATGGCCAATCGCATTGCCGAAAAGAGTCCGGTCGCGTTGAGTCTCGCCAAAGAGGCCGTGAAAATCGCATCACGGTCAACGCTCGACGAGGGGTTACGCCGCGAAGTTGACTTATTCGCACTGTGCTTCTCAACTGAAGACAAGGACGAAGGCGTGAGCGCGTTCCTGGAAAAGCGGAAGCCAACGTTTAAGGGGAAGTAGTCCTTAAGATGAAACCAATCCTGGTTATCTTTGGAATTGTATTATCAGCTGTCGGCGGCGTGATCGCCTACCGCGCGTTTTACATCGAGCCGACCGCAGCGATTGTGATTTCTGAATCAGGCGTGCGCGAACTGCCGGACTACTTTCGCGTGGTTACGGGGTTAGTACTTCTGGTCGTTGGCGCAGCGATCGCGTTCACCGCGGCGGTGAGGAAGAAGTAGGACAGACATTCCTGTCTGTCCAATACTGCTTTTAGGACAATGGACAGGCAAGAATGCCTGTCCTACCGCGGTTTCGGAATCTGAACACTGCGGTTGAGGATCACGCCGAACTCGGTACCCGACTTTACCTCAGCCTCCTGCTCCTTTTCATAGACTCTTGCGCCGGTTCCCAGCGCGCCACCAAGAATTGCACCGATAGCCGCTCCTTTGCCGCCGCCGGCAATTGCACCGATAAGCGCGCCACCTGCTGCGCCACCCCCAATGAAGACCGCGTCTCGCTTGCGGTTGCCCTGACCTTCGACCGTCCCCTCGTTGTCAGCGTTCACATCGTCGGCTTGCAAACTCGTCAACGAACCATTGATCGGATAGGTGGCGTTAGTTGGCAATTGCACGGACGTAAAACTAACTGTGATGGTTCCTGGCTTGCGGCGCTGTGAACGACTGACGGAGGCGACGCGCCCCCACACTTTACTGCCGACAGGAACCACCTCGACCCCGGCGCCGCCATAAACCGGTTCGGTAACAGTGGTCGAAAAGCGGTCCCCAATGCGTGCTGTGCGAGAGTTTAACTGCTCGTTCATGCGGACGCGGATCACCGTGTTCGCGGGCACTGTGTGATAGACCACTCTCGGCGCGACCGGCGCACGTCGCCGTATTCGGCGCCGTTGTGGAGTACCGAACGCCGGTATGACGCTGCCGGCAAGCAATGCGGCCACGACAAGAAAACTTGCGGCGCGTTGAATCATTTTCGAATTAGTCTTCATCATCTTCTCGATCCTCCAATGCCTGGTAATACCTGGTTAGGCCAAGGCTCTTTAGAAATTTGCGGAGCACAAGATTGCCGACGCCGGCAAACTTCCCTCACCCTTCCTCTCGAAACGAACAGGTTGTTTTAATCTTTATTACGCGCTTTCCGTTCAGGTTGCAAGCACCAACGCCTAATTCACGAAATCACAGGAAATTTCACGAACAGACTGTAGGGGCAGGGCTTGTCCCTGCCCGTCCCAGGTGCGTCGAATTCAACCTGGAAACGCAAAGCGGCAGTGCTGTCAACTTCGCCCCCGAGGGGCGAGATGTTTATAGCCTGACGCTGAACCACAACAAGCCGGCGCTCCGTAGGAGCGCAATGTCCCAGCGAATGATTGCGCCTGCGTTCACGTTCGCTCCGAACGGAGCAAAAAAGATCGGAGTCGGTTTAGTGCTATAAACGTGTCGCTCCTACGAAGCGAGATTCCAACCGCTGGCTTGACGCTCTTTTAGCTGCGGGCTACTCTTGCTGACGCTCAACGAAGTTCGTTTGTGAGTCGTGCAGTGCGACGAATGAAGTTGGTCAAAGTTGAAAGTTTTTATGGGGCCGTAGCTCAGCTGGGAGAGCGCATGACTGGCAGTCATGAGGTCAGGGGTTCGATCCCCCTCGGCTCCACCAAAATATAAAGGGCATCGCGATTCGCATCGTCGATGCCCTTGTTGTTTTCATTCCCGAGAGAAGCGGTGGCGCAAGTCGTTTGCGAAGCCTGCTGCGTTACGGCCGGTTTGAAGCGGTTGTGCCGTCGATCGCCGGGCGCAGCTCACCTACAAATGGGTCACTGTTTACGATGCTGCGCAGCACAATCCGAATCGCTTCTTCAGGAAATCCAGACTCCAGC
>JALZOO010000635.1 GCA_030913905.1 Acidobacteriota bacterium | reverse complement strand
TCCGAGTTGTGAATCTCCACTTTCGCCGATCGGTGTTTCCAGCGAGACGGGCTGCTGCACAAGCTTTCGTGCCTTGCTTACCTTCTCGACAGACATGCCCATTTTCTTTGCAATTTCTTCTGTCGTTGGCTCACGTCCCAGCTCTCGTACCAGCTCGCGCGACGTGTTTCTTAGTTTGTTAATCACTTCGATCATGTGAACCGGGATTCTGATCGTGCGCGCCTGGTCGGCAATCGCTCTGGTAATGGCCTGGCGAATCCACCAGGTGGCGTAAGTCGAAAACTTATAACCACGGCGCCACTCAAACTTGTCCACGCCCTTCATGAGCCCGAGGTTGCCTTCTTGAATCAGATCGAGAAATTGCAAGCCACGATTCTGATACTTCTTTGCAATAGAAACCACCAGACGCAAGTTCGCTTCGGTCAGCTCGTGTTTGGCCTGCGCTGCCTGCGCCTCACCAGTCACAATCATCTGGTGGGAACGTTTGATTTCGAGCGGTGACACGTGGTGTTCGGCCTCGATCTCTTTCAACCTGCGCTTGGCGGCGGCGATGTGCTTCTTAAATTCCTTCGAATCCTCCGCCTTAATGCGTTTCTTTGTAAGCTTGGCAGTGTAGGTTTCAATGTCGCGTTCGAGCCCGCGGGTTTCCTTGTGGAGGTTGGCAATAGCGCCTATCAAACGCTGGCGCATAGCTTCCTTAAGGTGAAGGCCGGCGATCTCCTGAACAATTTCCAGTCGCGTGCGCGCAACTTTGCGTCGCAACCGCACCAACTTTTTCGAACTCTTGCCGCGACGGATCTTTTGCTCGGCCCTCATCTGCGCAAGTTCTTTGACGCCACGCTTGTAGAGCCTGCGAATATTTGAAATACCTTCGATCGTCCAGGCGAGATATTCTTCGGTCTTATCCTCGTGCTCTTCCGTCTCCGTTTGATCCGAAAACGTGACTACATCTCTGATTCCAATTTTGCCCGCTTCGAGGTCGGTTCCAATCGTCAACAGCTCCGCAACGGCCACAGGCGATCGGGTAATTCCCTTCTGTGCGCGTTTCTGTCCCCACTCGATTCGTTTCGCGATAGAAACTTCCTGTTCACGCTTGAGAAGAGGCACTACCCCCATCTCGCGCATATAGACTCTGACAGGATCTGAAGTCTTATCCAGTTCACCGGCGGAAAGGTCGAGCTCCATCTCCTCCGGAGCGCCTTCGTCGTCTTCCGGCCTGGCCGCGGAAGAGGAAGCCTCGCCAATTACCGGTTCGTCGGTTTCAGTGCCGGAGATGCCGACGGTGGCCAGCTTTTCCAGCACCTCGTCGATATCTTCGATTGAGACTGCATCCTCCAGCAGTTCCTCATGAGCGCCTGAAAAATTCGGCTTAACCGAATCCATCGGCTCAACTCCGTCCTGATCTTTCTGAAGCCTGCTCAATTCAAGTTATCCTTTCGTGCGAGTCCAGTTAAGCTGAAGAGAGTGCCTCGCAGCGCCACTCTCGTCTCAATTCTCATTTAATATACGAATACACTCGTTTACTAGTTTCTCGCGCCACCATCTGTTGCTTTGATCCATTCTTCCGCTTAACAGTTGCCGTACTGACGCACGGTTGCAGACGTGAGACGACGTCCTTAATTGTGATGTTTGCCAGCACCCGCTCAACCGCAGAGTCAACCTCGCCTAAGACTTGATTGAGCACCGCCCCAATGTTGACACCTACCGGGCAATGGCGGCTGGGAGGATGCCGGTGCAAGGAAAAGACACCAGGACTTTCCACGGCGTGATAAATGTCGAGCAGGGTGATTTGTTCCGGCTGACGTGCCAACTTGGAGCCCCCCATGGCGCCAGTCTGCGAAACCACCAATTGCGACTCGGCTAGCTCACACAGGATGCGTCTAATTACTACGGCGTTGGTGTTAACGCTCTCGGCGACCTGCTCTGACTTGAGTGTTTCCTCGTCTGCCCACGCCATTAACGTGAGAACGTGAACTGCAACTGCAAACCTGCTACTGGTCGACATTAAGAGAAGGCACCTTTGGAACCGCTATTCGTCTGTAACCAATATAGTTACAGTTGTCGGATTTGTCAATAGCCTGGGCGAAAAGAGCCGAAACTCCCAGATTGCAAACGCGACGAATTAGACGGAGTTAACCGTTACACGTCGAATTCCCGGGGTTTTCAAGTTTTGCGCGGCCTTGAGGCAAGCTCTTGGCAAAGGACTCCGACCTTTGAACCAAATTCGCACGCTCCCGGATTCGCTCTCCGCCGAACAGCGCACGGTTCTAATGCACAGCCCGCCACCCGTTTCCCAGTCAAAGGACAGGTAAAGAGGGCCGTAACTGGCGGCTTTTCTCTGCTTATGAATGAGTGGGGAGGGTTGGCCCAAAATGGCATGAGCATTGCTCCCGACGTAGTTGTTCCAACGTTTTCGACATTGGTTTCTGACAAAGGAGAACAACCTTATGCTGTGGACGATTCTCGTGATTTTGCTCGTACTGTGGTTGGTCGGATTCTTGGGCCACATCGGCGGTGGACTTATCCACCTGCTGCTCGTGGTGGCGCTGATCGTGCTCATTATCAACCTCGTTTCAGGCCGGCGAGCTGTGTAGTTGATCGGCCTTTCTGAAGCAAGAGAAATTTTCAAACGGCGTCGCAGTGACGGTGGACGGACACCTTAGGTTTCCGTTTGCCGGCTCGAGCGAGATGGGAACGTGGCCTCATTACTGTGCCGGTTCCTAAACAGGCCCTGGTGGCAACGCCAGAGCATGTCCACAGCAGGCAACGCTTCTTCAGAGATTGGGGGAGCGTTGCTTCATGTGGAGGTCTATTCAAGGAGTGGCATGACTGCACGAAAGACTACCAAGAAATCGGCAGGTAGAAAGTCGACCTCGTCTTCAAAAAAGCGCTCAGCCAAGTCTAGCTAAGGGCAAGAAGCGCTCTTCTCCCGGCATCCTGAAAAAGGCGAAGAAAGCATTTAAGGCCGTCTTAGTGGGAGCGGCGGCGGTCACCGCGAAGGGCGCTGTAAAGGGGGCTGCTCAAGCGGGAAGCAAAGCTACCGGTATCGGCGACACCGACGCCGACGAGAGCTCTTCAAAGTCGAGCACCAAGACTGCGAAGAAGCGATAAGTTTCTGACCGCGTAGCTACTGGTTGAAATCGATGGCGCATGATCCATCGACCCGGCTCTAGCGGCTTCGAGTCGTGATTCAGGAGTTGTCGGTTCCATAGACGTGCGAAAGCGGCACGTGCAGACCTCACCACTGAGTCGGTCCATTTAATCCGCATTACACTGCTGTAGAGATTTCGCTACCGCTCTCCTGACATCGTGCTAGAATTCCCCTCCACAACATAGCTCGCGAAGGGATAAGACATGCCGGAACAACGTGGCAAACAAGCCACCAGTGAAGTTAAATCAGAGTGGACCCGTGCTTATGAGATTTACCTTCGAGCGCCAGGCGATCGATACGACAAGAAAAAAGATCGAACCTCCCGGATCGACTCGGTGGCTCAGGAACTGAAGCTCACGCGCAAGCAGGCAAAGCGTCGCGTGCGTAACTTTGAGGCCTGGCAACGGAACATAAAGAAAGGCATCGTAGAACCATAACCGGCAACTTCGCTAACGATCCCCCTACTACAATTAACGTTCATCCTCCATTCCTCGGCGTGACGGTTTACACGTAAGAGGTAGCATGCAACTCTCTGCATCGCGTCATGTCCCCGAACTCGACGGCCTACGGGGCTTCGCTATCATCGCGGTGCTTATTCATCACCAGTTAACTCCGTTTTCATTGAAAGGCGGCTTCCTTGGAGTCGACCTGTTCTTCGTTTTGAGTGGGTTCCTGATCACCGGTCTGCTGTTAGCGGAATTCGAGAATACCGGCGGAATCTCCATTAGAAATTTCTACATGCGCCGCGTCTTGCGGCTCGGGCCGGCGCTGGCGCTTTATCTCGTCGCGTGCCTCGCGGTCGCCTATTACACGGCGGCTATCGATCTCGGCAGGCAGGCAAAACTGATAGCCATTGCGCTGGGCTACGCGACCAACTGGCGCATGGCTTTCGGATGGGATCCGATATTGGATGCCACGGCAATCATCTGGTCATTGTCGATTGAAGAACAGTTTTACCTCGCTTGGCCACTGCTATTTTTCGCTTGCCTCGCCCTCAAACTTCGAAGGCGTTACATAGCACTTGGTCTGGCCTTTGCGATCCTGGCAATACTGGTCCACCGCGCGGTCCTATTCAACGGTGGCACTGACTTGACGAGGCTTTATTACGGGACCGACACGCGAGCCGACGCACTGTTGACGGGTTGCCTGCTTGCCTTGTTGCCTCCGGCGATGGTGGGGCCAAAGACAACACGATGGCTGAAGGCCGCCGGCCTTGTTTCAGCGGCAGCTTTTCTTTACTTGTTGTCCACTGCGAACTTTACTGACCCCTACTTATACGCGGGCGGCTTCACAGCAGTGGCGTTGCTGGGGGGACTGGTGATATGGGTCGCGGCAAATTCGCCACCCCAAATCCTTTCCGCTGTACTACGGTGGTATGCGCTGCGCTGGTTTGGCCACATCTCTTACGGACTATACCTGTGGCATTGGTTGGTGGTCAGAAGCACCAGCTTTTACTACCTCGGCTACTGGGAGCCATGGGCGAGACTCGCGCTCGCCACCGCTATTGCCGCCGGGTCTTTTTATCTCATCGAGAAACGCGTCAATAGATTGAAGTCACGGTTTGCCGCGCCGTCTTCTCCATCGCAGCCTCACGCGCAAGCTACAACCCGGGCGACAACCGGGGCTGACCCTGTCATTCCCTTCATTCGAAGTTACTCTGGCAAACTAGTGAGTTATCCGGCGGGCGAAGATGGAACCAGCACTCGCTGACCCGTCTGAATTGTTGCCCAGTTTGTTATTTGAGGATTGAGTTCTCGGAGGCGTTCAGGTGTGGTCCTGTAGCGCTGTGCGAATCGGTTGATTGAGTCGCCGGGTACGACTGTTATTTCGATCGTGTCAGGTACAGAGTTAGTCGATGCTTGATTTGTGTGTAGTGACGGTGAGGGAGTTGCGCCGGCTGCAGGAACGAGAATCTTCTGACCAATCTGGATCCTGGGCCAGCGGGTAATCGTCGGATTCAGTTGCTGTAGTCGTTCGGCTGAAACGTTATATTGCTGGGTGAACTTTTTTAAACTGTCCCCGGGCTTGACTGTGATCTCCATCACATCAGTCGGTGCAGGTGATGGCGACGGATTGGACTGCGCAGTTTCATTGGTTGGCGGCGACGCACCTTTGCTCGCGACGGTGTTAATGTAACGTTGCACGTCAGCGAAGGAAGAAAACGTTTGTTCGCCAGTTGACTGCAGCGGTTGAGACGCAGTCATTGTCACGCTTCCCTGCCCGCCCCCGTCGAGCCTGCTAATCAATATCTGATTGCCTGACGTTTTTACTGACCATACCTCCTGTGGTTTCTTGACTACTCGTGACTGCAGCCAGG
>JALZOO010000618.1 GCA_030913905.1 Acidobacteriota bacterium | reverse complement strand
GCATCGATGTGTTAGTACCCGGTCGCTACCGCTCCCGGTTCCGTATTCGTCGACCCACGATGAATTAGGTGTTTACCGTCGTAATCTGCGAAATCTGTGTAATCTGCGGATAAATCTGCTCGCTCTTGGCTTTTTAGTTCGTACTTCGCTAGGCTTTCTTCGCCTTTCCCCCTACAACAATCTCCCGACAGCAAAAGCCCTCGGAATGCTCCATGCATTTCGTCATACATACTGGAGGAGTTTGACTATGAGTAGTAATGAGATCAGGAAATTTCGACCATTCACACTAGTTTGCGCAGCAGCTCTGTTGTTTCTGCTGACGTCCGTTTCTTTTGCACAAATCACAACCACGCAAGCCACCAGAGACCGAACCACCAACATACGATCCGTGCCGAGTGGGGCGAAGATGAAGTTTCGAGGCGTGGTCATTTCACGCGACTCGGACGTTTTCACAATTCGCGACCGCACTCGTACAGACTATCAAGTCCTCTTGACTGACCGCACCAGCATCAAGACTCACGGAGGTTTCCTGCGCAGCGGTAAGCGTTATCCGGTTACTGATATTCTTCGCGGACTAATTGTAGAGGTAGAGGGGCGCGGTGACGCGCAAGGCCAGCTCGTGGCAGACAAGATCCGCTTCAATGAATCGGACATGAGGGCCGCGATTACATCTGACACGCGCGTCAGTCCGGTCGAGGAGAACCAGGAGCGCATGGCCGGCCAGATGGATGAGCTGTATGCAGTCGCTGCTGAAGCCAGACGCGAAGTGACCGCGGTGAACGAACGCGTTTCCGCCCTGGATGATTACGACGTGCAGGAAATGGTAGCGGTAAACTTCAGAGTGAATAGCGCCGTGCTCTCACCCGACGCCAAGCAACAACTAGACGCTCTGGCAGCCAAGACCGTAAATGCGAAAGCCTACATGATCGAAGTTGCCGGGCACACGGACTCGACTGGAAGTGAAGCAAAGAATTTTAGACTGAGTCGCGATCGTGCCGAGGCGGTGGTCCAGTACCTTGCTGTGAAACATAAAATTCCTCTTCGCCGGTTCGTCACGCCAATGGGTTTCGGCAAGACCGAGTTTATCGCGGACAACACGACGGCCGCCGGACGCGCCCAAAATCGACGCGTGGAAGTTAAGATGATTCTTAATCGCGGGCTGAGCCAAAGGGCGACCACGCCAAGCCAGCCATAAAGCAGCGGCAGGACGCAGGATCAGTAGGCAGAATGCAGTAGGCAGTAGGCAGAAAGCAGGAGCAAGTAGGAGACTCTGCTTTCTGCTTTCTGCCTCCTGCTCCTGCCTCCTGCTCCTGCCCACCGCTCACGGATTTGATTTCACTACCAATACTGAATTGGTGAATCCTCTTTCATCGTCTTCACTGTTCGGATTATCCGGATCCAGAATCCAGTCGCCATCGATTATGAATTTGTATGTGTATTTGCCGGGCGCCAAATCGATGCGACACACCCATCCCTCTCCTTCCTTCCCGCAGAGCAGTTGCGACTGATTAAAATCGTTGAAGGTCCCGCCCACCGCCACCACTCTGGCGTTTGGATAGCCTTTCAAACGAAACGTCGTACTACCTTTCAGGCTGGCTGCCGGCAACACCAGTTTGCGTGCGTCAAGCGTCCTTGTTCCCTGTGACATCGAAGGCGCCTCAAGCGTCAGGCCCGTCACCATGCCTTTCGCGTCGCGAGTGAATTTGATTGGAGCCTCCATCTCGGTCATCACGAAAGTGTCGGCCGACTTTTCAGCCAACTTCCTTTTGGGTGAGTGCGACGGCTTGATCCAGAGCTCGTCCTTATCGAGAAAGACGTCAAAGACAAAGTTTTCCAATGCAACTGGGTCCGCTTCAAACCGGCCAACATAGTCCTGTAAGTTGGTCGCCGGCTTTTTCTCAGGAGTGGTTTGCGCGTTTGTGTCCTGGTATGACTGAAAGCTAATCAAAAGGCTTAGCGCTATGAATAGAGCGCGTAACGAGTTTTTCATTGTAAATCTCCGGTGGGTCTGTTGGTGTTACCTGCTGGAAACGCCACGCACGACACTCAATCGCTTCGGGTTACTTATACGCGCGCTTTCGTAGGATGTGCAACGACTAGCTGTATGGGCTAACTCGGTCACGCTCGTGCCTCCTGCCCACTGTGGCATCGGTTGCACGACAGGCGTAGAATAACGCCCGCCGTGAAAATGGAAGACGACAACATGGACGAGGATCTGGATCAAACATTGATCCCAAACAGGCCGCTCGAAGCCTTGGGAGCGAAGACCGCGAGGCTGCCACGACTTGCCGCTGACAAGACCGAAGAAGACTTCCGCGTCGGCCAAAGCCGAATTCTTGAGATGATTGCAGCCAATGCGCCGCTCAGCGAAATTCTCAAACGGCTGGTGCTTCTGATCGAAGCCCAGTCGCCCGACATGCTCTGCTCCGTTCTGCTGCTCAGCGACGATGGCGATCACATTCGGCATGGAGCAGCGCCGAGTCTTCCAGAAGATTTCGTCAAGGCGATCGATGGCGCTCAGATTGGGCCTAAGGATGGCTCATGTGGAACTGCTATGTACCGGGGCCAGCCGGTGATCGTTACAGACGTTTCTGTAGATCCGTTGTGGGAGAATTACCGCGAGTTGGCCGACGCGAGCGGCCTGCGAGCTTGCTGGTCCACGCCGATCTTGTCAGGGCGTGGCAAAGTTCTTGGTTCGTTTGCGATGTACTACCGCGAGCCTCGCACGCCGACTGGCGCCGAGGCCGGTTTGACTGACGTCGCCACGCGCATAGCCGGCCTGGCGGTTGAGCACCAGCTGGCCCGGGAAATTCTGGCGCGAACACAAACCGAATTGGCCCAGGCGACTCAGGCTGCCACCACGGGCGAGGTAGCGGTCTCCGTCGCTGACGAAATCAGTCAACAACTCGACGCGATCGTTAACAAGGCAGACCAGGGACTCGAACTGCTAAATGAAGACAAGCCAGACTTCGTCAGTTTGCGTCAAGCACTTAAGAACATCGCCGACTACGCCCGCCACGCCCGCGAGGTCATCACTCGCATTCGACCTCCGGCAAAGAAATAGCCGGATCAGAATTCAGGAGACAGAATTCAGAAGACAGAAGCTCTGACATCTGTCTCCTGACTTCTGCGTCCTGCTTCCTGCTTCCTGCCTCCTGCCTTCTGTCTTCTCAGTTCTTCCGGACCCACTTAGTAGTCAGGATGAAGCGACTGTCCGCACTGAAGTCATTGAAGATCCGCTCTGGAATTTCCTGATTGTCAAACCATGGACCGGCAACTTTCAAAATGGTCATGTTTGGCAGTTCCAGCCAACCACGCACCACATACTTCGCCGTTCCTTTGTGTCTGATGGAAATCAGCCGGCCGGTTATTGTGATCGTGCCGGTCGTAATGTCCCTGAGCTTCTTTCCATTTCTTACCTCGAAGAAATCATTGGTGTAGCTTCCGTTGCGGTCGATGGTCCAGTTGCTCGTGAAGTGGAGCGA
>JALZOO010000616.1 GCA_030913905.1 Acidobacteriota bacterium | reverse complement strand
AGCGCACTAAGAAGCCTGCGAAGCAGGCGCCATCCCAGTAGCCCACGGCGCAAGCCGTGGGAGCCGCAACCCACCTTAAGAATTCTGAGCCCGCGAACGCGGGCGACATCGATCCTACAAGTATCTCAGGTCGAATTCGATCTCATGCTTGCGCAGGAAATCGATGTATTCCTCTCTAAACGTCATCCGCCGATGATGAGCTTCCTGCTTAGCAATATAATCCAGTACGCTCGGAACATTTGATTTGCTCACGCTAAACGCCCCATAACCAGCCTGCCATGCAAAGGACTTTCTCGGCCACTTCTCATGAATCCATCCCGACGAATTTGACTTGATGAACCGAAGGGCATCTGAAATAGAAATGACCGGCGGCAGGTTAACCAGCATGTGCACATGATCATCGGCGCCGTTTATTCCATAAGCCTTTCCTTTTAGCTCCTTCGTTAAGCCGCCAAGGTAGGAATAAAGCTCAGCCTTGAGTTCTGGAATAATCAGAGGCTCGCGCCCTCTTGTGCTGAATACCAGATGGGTAAGTAGGTTGGTGAAGGTTCTGCTCATATGTCGCCCCTCCAGGGCTCGTAGGACCTGTGAAACTGCTTAACCCACAGCTGGCGCTGTGGGCTACTGATATCGTCGCCCGCTGAGCGGGCTAGTTGAGCGTCAATATTTAAGTCGTTTGGACTTGAGAGCAATACGGCAGGTGCGATAGCGACTACCTGCGACTTGCCAAGAGTTTTGTAAGAGATCAAGGAAGCGGAAAACGTATGAATACGGTCGAGGACTGCAGGTTTCGTTTTCGAATACGCACACCTCATGTATCTTTGCGATCGACCATGATCAACTGGGCCGACATTCGAAAGCAATTTCCCGTCACGGGAAACTCTACCTATCTCAACACCGCAGCGGCGGGTCCGCTGTCACAAAGAACCAGCGACGCCGCGTCTGATTACTATCAAAAGATGATGAATGACGGCGACATTCACTGGAATGAGTGGCTACTGAAGCGCCAGGAGGTAAGGCGAAAAGTCGCCAACTTCATCAATGCCGAGCCGGACGAGATTGCGCTTACCACGAACACTTCATCGGGAATGAACATTATTGTCGATGCCCTGGAAACACGTGGGGAAGTGATCTCATGCGACCTGGAGTTTCCGGTAACGACACTGCCATGGATGCATCGACGGATTCCGGTGCACCTGGTGAAGTCAGTAAGCGGCGAGGTTCGACTTGAGGATATTCGCGGCGCAATGAATTCGAGTACCGGAGTTATTTCCTTAAGTCACGTACAGTTTTCGAATGGCTTTCGTAGCGATCTGGAAGCACTCGGAAACGAAAAGAATGAACATGCCTTCGTGGTCAACGCCAGTCAGTCGGCGGGAGTTTTCGAAATCGATGTTAAGCGGATGAAGATCGATGCGCTATGCGCAACCGGACATAAGTGGATGCTTTCCGGTTATGGGAGTGGGTTTGTGTACTTGTCCAGAGAATTGGTCGAACATTCGCGACCGCGCGCGATGGGTTGGCTCAGTCTCAAGGAGCCATACGAGATGAAGAACGACGAATTGCATCTGCGTCACGATGCGGCGGCGCGCGCCGAGCTTGGCTGTCCCCACTTCGCCGGAATGTTTGCCCTGGGAGCATCGATAGATCTACTGGCTGAGGTGGGCCAAAAGAACATCGAAGAGCGTGCGCTAACACTTAATCGGTTCTTGACTAGTCGCCTGATCGATTCGGGTTGGAAGGTTCTATCACCAATAGACAATGACAATACGCGTTCAGCGGAAACGTTGGTTGCTGCGGGCGAGCCGGCTTGTCTGGTAGCGAAGCTTGCCGAGCAGAAAATAGTTGTGACGGAAAAACCGCAGGGAATTCGAGTGGCGACAGATTTCTTCAACAACGAGGGCGATATCGAGACTTTGATTGACGCCTTGGGGCAGCAGAATTAGCGGCGCCCTTCATAACAATGGCTTCAACGCGCGGCCATTTTCCGCTTTCTCAGCTTTTCCGGGAGCTTGCGTGATCTCACCTTCTTTACCGCTGTTGGTTCGGCCTCAGTTTCAAAGAATTTACGCGCGAGCTTTACAAACGTTTGCGCGATGGGCGATTCATAACCGCCGGTAAGCCGCGCAATCCCCAACTCCCAATTAATTTGTGCGCCTTCAATCCACCATCTTACCAACCGACCCTTCTCAACCGCTTCACCGACAGACTGCAGCGGCACAATTCCCACGCCCATGTCCTCTTCGACCATGCGTCTGATCGCCGCCTGGCGGCTAAGTTCCATAGCAACGTGTAGAGTGACCCCGGCCTGCGCGAAAAACTGATCGATGAGACGTCGTGTGTTGCCTCCGCGTTCTCCCAGGATCAGTTTTTCTCCAGCCAACGTGTAGGCGCTGATGGTCCGTTGTTTTGCGAACCGGTGACGTGGCGAAGCGATGGCCACGAGTTGATCCTGACTCATTCGCTCGGTGTTGATTCCGCGCGCCTCCACCGGCAGGGAAACGAACGCCAGGTCAAGTTCGCCGGCAAGAATCTGTTGCACCAGCGCCTCGCTGGTTCCGGACGCCACGGTAATTTCGCATCGCTCGTGTTGTTTGCGTACTTGCTTCAAGAGGTGTGGCAAAACGTCCGTGGTAACCATTGCTGACGCACTGCCGACGCGCAGGCGTCCGCGTTCAGCTCCAGCGAGTTCCGCAATCTCGTCGACCGCGGCGTCGTGGTCTCGCAGAATTTGGCGGGCACGGTGCAGCAACTGCTCGCCCGCTTCGGTCAGCATCACCCGCCGCGGCGCTCGAATAAATAACTTCGCGCCCAGTTCATTCTCCAGTTGCCGGATCTGCATGCTTATGGCTGCCTGAGTCACGTGCACGCGCTGGGCGCCGGCTGTGAAAGTACCCAACTCCGCTATCGCTAAGAAGGCTCTCAATTGTCGGATTTCCATAAAGCTCCACCTGTTCGAGGGTATCAACGACGGTTATTGTAATAATAAAATCTTTTAGTTTCCATTATAAATCAGCCTTACCTAGAATGCGTCAAGAGATGGTCCATCCTGAAGGGACGGCCTTCGTGAGACGCAGATATGGTAACCAATGAGCGCAGACAGCCGGCTTTTCTTGCTAAGCAACGCCGCGCGTCCACGCGCGTTGTTGTCGGCGTAGATGGCGGTGGTACGAAGACTCAAGCCGTTATCATCGACATGAACCTCGCAGTCCTGGGCGAAGGTTTGGCGGGGCCATCCAACCCGCTGCGAGTCGGCATTGCTACCGCGGCCGCAGCCGTCCGAGAAGCGATCGACAAAGCTTGCGAAGCCGCAGAGGTACGACGCACTGACATTGTAGCCGCAGAGATTGGCTTGGCTGGCGCACGCAGAAAAGAGCTGAGCGCGCGAATGCGCGAGGCACTCAGCGGACTCGGAATCAGCGCCCTTACCGTTGTGAGCGACGCCGATATTGCTCTCTACGGGGCCACTGAAGGTGAGCCGGGCGTAATTGTAATCGCGGGCACGGGTTCGATCTGCTGCGGGATTAATGCGCGCCGCAAGATGGCGTGTGCGGGTGGTTGGGGACCAATTGCCGGAGACGAGGGCGGTGGCTCCTGGATTGCTCGAAGAGCTCTGCGCGCAATCGCTCACGCGACGGATGGACGTGGACCAGCAACGTCGCTGAGTGATGCCGCGTGCGGCTATTTCCACGTTTCCGATGCCAACGATCTCTCCACGGCGATCTATTCTCCTACCATCACTAACGAGCGACTCGCAGGCTTTGGCAAACACGTGATTGAAGCTGCTAAGGCAAAGGACCGGGTGGCCAGAGACATTTTGACCGAGGCAGGCCGGGAACTTGGTTTGGCGGCAGCGGCGGTCATCCGCAACCTGAAACTGGAGCACGATACTTTCCGAGTGAGCTACGTTGGTGGGGTGTTTCGCGCGGCTGGAGAATTGGTCCTATCCGGACTGAGGGAAGAAGTGAAGAAGGTTGCGCCGCATGCTACCTTCGCGCCGCCCCGGTTTTCTCCGGTGGTCGCCGCCGCGCGGATGGCGCTAGAGCGCCTGAATCATATTGCGCTTGCCGTCTAGTAAAGCTAATTCGACGAGATCGCTCAGTCTCCGATGACTCCTGAAACTCCCGATAGTCTGCCAATAACCGAACAAGAAAATCTGAATACTGCGGACCTTAGTTCCCAGTCCACGCGGGAGATTGTGAGGCTGATGAACGAGGAGGATGCGCTGGTCGCTCCCGCCATCGGACTGGTGGTTCCGGAAATCGTGGAAGCGGTAGACGGCATTTTCAGCCGACTGAGTTCGGGTGGCAGACTCTTTTACATTGGCACAGGCACATCGGGGCGTCTCGGCGTCTTGGATGCCGCGGAGTGTCCGCCGACATTCGGCGTATCACCCGAGTTGGTCCAGGCAGTGATCGCCGGTGGATACGAAGCCTGCTATCGTGCGGTTGAAGCGTCGGAAGATGACGCTGAGGCAGGCGCGAATGATTTGAAGTCGCGCGGCTTTTCGAAAGCCGATGCGCTGGTGGGTATTGCCGCGTCAGGCAGCACTCCCTACACAGTCGGCGCCGTGGCGTTTGCGCGAGCGTTGGGAGCTTTCACCGTCGCGCTGACCTGTGCGCCACATAGTCCAATAACCAAAGCAGCCGAAGTGACTATTGTTCCGGTGGTTGGTCCGGAAGTCATCGCCGGCTCCACCCGGCTGAAAGCAGGGACTGCGCAAAAGATGGTGCTCAATATGATCTCGACGGCCACGATGACCAAGCTGGGTTATGTGACTGGTAATCGAATGACGAATGTGCAGACTCGCAACTCGAAGCTGCGCGCGCGTGCGATTCGCATACTGACGGGTGAAACTGGATTAGAAGAACGCAATGCCAGTGAGGTCTTAGAGAAGGCCAATGGCAACTTGCCTGCAGCGCTGCTGATGGCTAAAACCGGATGCTCGTTGGAAGATGCTGAGCGCGCACTGCTGGATTCACGCGGGGCGTTAAGCCAAGCCGAGTCGATGCTCGCTGATGGGTAGCTAGCTCAGAAACCTGCGGAGCAGGTGAAGGCGTAAAGCCTGGGGCGTAAGCCCCAGGGATCGCGTTAACAAAGAGTGGTTAGCCCGTGGCACGGGCGGCAGCGTTTGAACGTCCGTGCTTTTGGCCCATCCTGTCGCCCGTTCTTAGGCTTTGATTGGTTCGCTGTTTGTCCTGGGGCTTACGCCCCAGGCTTTATGCTTCCACCCGCTCCGCGGGCTTAAGACAACGAATGAAGCTCATCGATCTGGTCATTATCTTCGGTTACCTCGTCGGCATTGTTCTATTCGGCGCCTGGTTCGCGCGGCGCCAGAAGACGACGAGCGACTATTTTCTCGGGGATAGATCTGTGCCGTGGTGGGCGGTCGCCGCTTCAATCGTCGCGACTGAGACCTCAACAATCACGTTTGTTTCCGTGCCGGGGATAGCCTTCTCGCGTGGCGGCAACTTTCAATTTCTGCAGCTCGTCTTTGGTTATCTGCTCGGCCGTATCGTGATAGCCCTGTTGTTCATACCTTCTTACTTCCGCGGCGAATTGATGACGGTCTACCAGTTACTTGACCGTCGTTTCGGTGGCAAGATCAAAGTCGTGGCGGCATCCCTCTTCATCGTGATGCGCAACATCGCCGATGGAATCCGCTTATTGCTGACGGCGATTGTATTGGCCGCGGTTTACACCTCATTTCAGCCGGCCGCAAACGCCGAAGTGATAATTATCGGATCAGTTGTACTCATCGGTTTGGCGATGATTATCTTTACTTACTT
>JALZOO010000592.1 GCA_030913905.1 Acidobacteriota bacterium | reverse complement strand
AACGAACTGCGTGTTCAGGTAGCGCGCGATTTCGAGCGTCAGATCGCGCAACCCCCGGGTCCGGGTGAGCCGACTAATGCAGTTGGTGGAAGTTCCCCTCAGGTTTTTGTCGGAACCGGTGGTCTTACTATAGGCAAGCCGACTTCCCAGAATCGCGTAGCTCAGCCTGACGAAAGACGCCAGCAGCTCTCCGATACCGTCACTTACACGCGCGGCAATCACAACTTCAAGTTTGGTACCGACACCAGCCGCGTTAGCGACTTGAACCATCAACTTCTCAACGAATCAGGTACGTACAGTTACACCAACTTCAACGATTACTTGATGGATTACGCAAACTTTGCAGCAAGCGGAGCATTGCGCGCAGCGGCCGTCAGATGTGTCACGCCCCCGGCGACGGGAACTGTACAGCGGTTCGCGGGTCAGTGTTACAGCAGCGCCTACAGCCAGGGATTCGGCGTTCCAGCTTTCACCATAGTAACGCGCGACTACGCTGGCTTTTTCCAGGATGATTGGCGCGTAGCTCCTCGCCTCACCCTTAATCTCGGCGTACGCTACGAATATCAGCAGTTGCCTGAGCCACAGCTTCCCAACGCGCTCTTAGACAGTGACCCGCGATTCACAGGCAAGACCAGCGTCTTCCCCGCTGATAAAAACAATTGGGGTCCGCGCTTCGGTTTCGCCTTGGACATGACCGGTGATGGAAAGAATTCGCTTCGCGGAGGTTGGGGTGTTTATTACGGCCGAATTACTAACTCGGCAATTATGAGCGCAACCAACACGACGGGCGCCACGGGCAGCCAGTTTACGGTAAGCCTCAGTCCGACCTCCAGCAGTGCGGTCGAACGTGCCACGGCTCCCATCTTCCCGAATGTTTTCCTTACCGCTCCCACCGTTGGGACCAGGCCTATACCAAACGTGGTCGTGCTTGCAAGCAACATGGCAAACCCCATAATCAACCAAATGGATCTCGTCTACGAACGCGAGGTTGCGCACAACACGGTGGCTTCGGTTTCGGCGCTTTTGAGCCTGGGACGGCGGCTGCCACAGTTCGTGGATGTCAACCTGGCACGACCAACTGCAGTTACTAACTTCACGGTTGTAGGGGGTCCCTTCGCCGGACGGGTTATATCGGTGCCGAAATTCACAAACCCACGGTTGAATACCAACTTCAATGCGGTGACCGAGATGCGGCCTACAATCGAGACTGAATACGAAGCATTGGTTTTACAGCTCAACCGTCGCTTCACCAACGGCTTACAATTTCAGACGAGTTACACGCTCTCCAGGTCACTCGACAACGGTCAGAACTCAAGCACCTTCACCGACGTCAACAATGTGTACAATCCATTTGACCCCGGTTTTGAAGAGGGTCGGTCTAACTTTGACCAAACCCACAAGTTCGTATTCAGCGCGGTCTGGCATCCGGACTACTTCGACAAGAGTGACAATAAAGCTGCCCGCTGGCTATTCAGTGGGTACAACATTGCGCCAATCGTTACCGCAGGGTCGGGATTCCCATATTCTTCCGGGATCTCAGGCAACGTGAGCGGGACAGTCTCAGGCGCCCAATTCGCGGGCATCACAGGGTCGGGCGGTGGTAGTCGATTCCCGCTTGAACCCCGCAACAGCTACCGTAGCCCGAAGATAGTCAACGTTGACCTGCGCGTTTCGCGCCGGTTCCGTTTCACAGAAACAATGAACCTGGAACTTTTGGCTGAAGGGTTTAATATTTTCAATCGGTCTCAGATCGTTAACGTAGACACTCTTGCCTACACTCTATCTGGATCGACGTTGACCTTCCGGCCTCAGTTCCAATCAACCACGTTTACCAGCAACTTCTTTATCAAGGAGCGTCAGCTTCAGTTTGGACTGCGCTTCGAATTCTAAAGCGGAGTTAGAAGTTGATATGTTGAAGGCGCGCCTCTTCGGGGCGCGCCTTTTTTTACAGCGTTCAGTATGGATTCAGTGTGGTTCTAAATTAATCTATCACCTTCACTAGCAACCGAATCCTGGCGGTAGTGGCAACCGCGGCTAAGCCTGTTATGCCGAGCCGCCTGCGCCACGA
>JALZOO010000572.1 GCA_030913905.1 Acidobacteriota bacterium | reverse complement strand
GATTATTGACGGCCTGCTGCTGAGTCTGTTTGCAGTCCAACACAGCGTGATGGCCCGGCAGTGGTTTAAGCGCGCCTGGACCAGGTTCGTTCCGGAACCGGTCGAGCGCAGCACGTATGTACTGCTGGCCAGTCTGGTTTTGCTGCTGCTTTACTGGCTGTGGCAACCCATCACAATCGTGGTCTGGGACGTAAGAAATCCAAACGGCCGTCTGTTACTGCAAGCACTCTTCTGGATGGGTTGGGGTGGAGTTTTATTCTCGACCTATCTGGTTGACCACTTCTCGCTGTTCGGCCTGAGGCAGGTTTATTACTACTTCAAAGGATCTCCGTCCGAGCCAGTCCCATTCAAGACACCAGCCTTGTACAAAGCGGTTCGCCATCCGCTCTATCTGGGGTTTATCGTGGGCTTCTGGAGCACTCCGCGCATGACTGTCGGCCATCTCTTCTTTGCCATCATGACCACGGCTTACATCCTGGTTGCGATTCAGTTTGAGGAGAGAGATCTAATTCGGTCGTACGGCGAACGATATAGCGAGTATCGTAAGAGGGTCTCGATGCTCATTCCGCTACCACGAAGAAAGTGAAGCAGACACATAAGCAGATAGGATCCTATTTCGTTTTCTCTGCGTAGCCTCCGTGTTCTCTGTGCCTCTGTGGTGAGCTGTTCGCTGATAAAGATTTACCACAGAGACACAGAGGTCCACAGTGGACGCACAGAGTTATTCGAACAACGACACCACGCCAAAAGCAACAGGGGCCCGGCATGCCGTGCCCCTATTTTTCTGCAGCTGAATTTCCTGACGGACGTGGTGCCAACTCACGTCCGCAAACTAACAGTTTGTGTTAGTCGTTTTCGATCCGCTTCTTTTCGTCCTTCGCGGCCCTTGCGGCCAACGAAGCTTGTGCGGCAGCCAGACGCGCTACCGGAACACGAAATGGCGAGCAGCTCACGTAGTTGAGTCCTATCTCGTTACAGAAGGCGATCGAGCTTGGATCGCCGCCATGCTCACCACATATTCCCACCTTCAAATCCGGCTTCACGCTGCGGCCGCGTTCGGTGCCGATGCGAATCAGCTGCCCGACGCCTTCGCGATCCAGCACCTGAAAAGGATCATCGGGAAGAATCTTGTGCTCCACGTAGTTTGGCAGGAACCGGCTGGAATCGTCGCGGCTTAAACCAAATGTTGTCTGCGTCAGATCGTTTGTTCCGAATGAAAAGAAGTCAGCGTGATTCGCGATACTGTCGGCGGTGAGCGCTGCACGCGGCAACTCGATCATCGTGCCTACACGATACTCAATCGTCATCCCGTGTTCACCCATGACCTGACGCGCCACTTCATCGATCACCACGCGTTGTTGGTGTAGCTCCTCGCTCAGCGAGACCAGCGGCACCATGATCTCCAGCTCTATCTTTTTCTTTTCGCCCTGGACGCGACACGCCGCTTCGAAAATCGCCCGACACTGCATGCGCGTGACTTCCGGGAACAGCAAACCCAGACGGCAACCACGAAATCCCAGCATCGGGTTTGCTTCGCGTATGCGAATCACCTGCTTCAGCAGACGGCGCTTCTCGTCAATTTCATCGAGCAGGTTGTCCATGTCGCCAAGCGTGGTGGCGAGCCGCACGGCCATCTTCAGTTCGCTTAGTTCACTCAGCAACTCTTCCGCGTTCGGTAGAAACTCGTGCAGCGGCGGATCGAGCAAACGAATCGTTACCGGCAAACCAGCCATCTCGCGAAAGATACCCACAAAATCGCCTCGTTGAAGGGGCAGCAACTTCTCGAGAGCTTTCTCGCGCGCGCCCAGACCATCCGCTAGAATCATTTCGCGCATAGCCGCCAGTCGCTGATCGCCGAAGAACATGTGTTCGGTGCGGCACAGTCCTATTCCCTCGGCGCCAAACTGACGCGCGACTTTCGCATCGCGCGGCGTGTCGGCATTGGCACGCACGCGCAGCCGGCGAAACTTGTCTGCCCAGATCATCAATTCATGAAACTCAGGACCAAGCTCGGGCTGCACAGTCGGGACCTGGCCCAGAAACACTCGGCCCGTGGAACCGTCTACGGTAATCCAATCGCCCTTCGTGACTACGGTGCCCTCGACGCTGAATTGTTGTTGGCTATAGTCGATCTCGATTGAATTGGCTCCGCTAACACAGGTTTTGCCCATGCCGCGTGCAACGACTGCGGCGTGGCTGGTCATGCCACCCCGCGCGGTGACGATCGCCTGGGCGGCAACCATTCCGTGAAAATCGTCGGGGCTGGTTTCCTGTCGCACCAAAACCACCATCATTCCTTCGCGCGCCAGTTCCTCAGCTTCGTCAGGGCTGAAAACTACCTGGCCCTGCGCCGCGCCAGGACTGGCAGGCAAGCCGGTGGCTAACACCGTCGCTTTCGTTTTCGGATCGACAGTTGGGTGCAATAACTGATCGAGTTGTTCAGGGGTGACACGTTGGATGGCCGTTGCGCGGTCAATCAATCGCTCGCTGACCATCTCGACTGCGATGCGCACAGCCGCACTACCACTGCGTTTGCCGGTGCGCGTTTGCAGCATCCAGAGCTTGCCGCGTTCTATCGTGAATTCGCAGTCCTGCATGTCGCGATACTGTTTCTCCAACAATCCCGCGATTCCGGCGAATTCCTCGTAAACTTCCGGCAACTCCTTTTTCAACTGGCTGATTGGATTGGGCGTGCGGATGCCGGCGACGACGTCTTCACCCTGCGCCTTCAGTAGATACTCGCCGTAAAGCTCTTTCTTTCCCGTTGAGGGATTGCGCGTGAATGCGACCCCGGTGCCGCTGTTCTCGCCCATGTTTCCAAACACCATTGCCTGGACGTTGACGGCAGTGCCCAGCGAATCGGGAATACGATTGACGCGGCGATAGTCCACAGCGCGACGGCCCATCCAGGAATTGAAGACGGCGGCAATTGCTAC
>JALZOO010000549.1 GCA_030913905.1 Acidobacteriota bacterium | reverse complement strand
TGCGCAGCCTGTTCCCGATCCGGGCGACGAAGACAAACCGCAGCTTAAAGAACCTGCCCGGCCACTGAAGCCGATCCTGCCACCCATTACCGGTGGCAATCCGGCTCCCGCGTAGTCGACGCGGCGGCGGACAAAGGTTGAGGGGAATGGGCAATGCTCGTTCCCCTTTTTGTTTGTGTTCGTGGCAACCGATGCGGAACCGCGAGCGGTAGCAAGCGGATGCCAGCGTCAACGGAGCAACACAAATACAGAACCGGCAGCGGTAGCGACCGGGTGCCAGCGTCAATGGAGCAACACAAATACAGAGCGACCGGGTGCAAATTATCCAAAGTCCAACGGCCGATGTCTAAGGTCAAGCACCGAATCGCTGCGGACCTTTATTGTTGCGCCCTCAACCCGGTCGCTACCGCTCCCGGTTCTGTATTTGTGTTTCTGTGAATCTGTGTAATCTGCGTAATCTGCGGATGTCGTTTTTTCGGCTATTATTCTCATCATGCGCGACTGGCACATCAAAGGCGGCACTCTTCCTATCGGCGAACGCACGTTGATTATGGGCGTGCTCAACGTGACGCCCGACAGCTTTAGCGACGGTGGTGAGTTCTTTTCACTGGATAAAGCACTCACCCACGCTGAACAGATGATCGCTGAAGGCGCCGACATCATCGACGTTGGCGGTGAATCAACCCGGCCCGGCGGCGCGGCGATTGTTTCGGCTGACGAGGAACTGCGGCGGGTCGTGCCGGTCATCCAGCAGCTTGCCAAGCGATTCGCCGTGCCGATTTCTATCGATACAACCAAGGATTCAGTAGCGCGAGCCGCACTTGATGCGGGCGCCGCGATTGTTAACGACGTCTCAGCGCTGCGGTTTGATGTTCAGCTTGCTGACGAGGTAGGGAAGTCAGGAGCGGGCCTCGTGCTGATGCACTCGCGCGGAACCCCGGGCGCGATGCATGGCCTTCCGCCAGTTGACGACATCATTGAGGAAGTTACCCGGAGCCTGTGGGAAAGTATTGCGGAAGCAGAGAGACGCGGCGTGAAACGCGATTCGATCGTCATCGATCCGGGAATCGGTTTCGGTAAGAGTCAGAAACAGAACGTTGAATTGATAGCGAAACTGGATCAGCTAATTGCGGCCTTCCCCGATTTCCCTCTCCTCATCGGCACTTCAAGAAAGTCTTTTCTCGGCCGCATACTCGCCGACGCCGACGGCAACCCCGCCCCTGCCGACCAACGTCTTCACGCCAGCATGGCAACGATCACCGCCGCGGTTCTCAAAGGGGCGCACATCGTCCGCGTCCACGATGTGAAAGCTGCGACAGAAGCCGTTCGTGTAGCCGTCGCGATAAGAATTGGTTGAGCGAAATCCAGGAGCCCGCGCGTTTACAAAAGCTCGACCCACGCACATTCAACTCCTTGGAGTGCGGCGGCCTGGCGCCGCTTTGGTTCCTGCAACTTGTCGCGGCTTTCGGCGTGGATTCTCTAAGAACCACAGTTGAATCTCGTGGCGCTAAGCCGCCACGGGCCAAAGCGGCGCCGGGCCGCCGCACTCCAAGGAGTCTCCTAATTGCTGAGGCTTATGGGTCGATTTGCACGCGGAACAAGTCTGCGAGAGAATCGCACATCAATTCGTCGGTCGTTCATTCATTAATGAAAAATAATCTAATGCCACAGTTTCTTCGCTTACTTGGCTTCACCACCTTGCTTCTCTTCGTTTCCGGTTTTGCTGAATGCTACAAGCCTGTAACGAAGAACCAGCTTCCCGAGCATATCAAGACTGTGGCGGTGCCGGCGTTTCAGAACCAGGCGCTGCGTTACAAGATCGGGTCGCGATTCGCAGACGCTGTCATCAATGAGTTGATTCGCCGCGGGCGTGGACTGCGCGTGCAGGGAGACCGCGACGGCGCCGACGCAGTGATCGAAGGCATCATCAAGAGCTTCAACTACTCGGGTGTGCTTCTGGACAACAGCGGCAGGGCCAGGGTCTTTGAGGTAACGATTGAAGCGGCTGTGACGGTGCGCGACCAGACGGAAAACCGTGTGCTGTACGACAACCAGAATTTTGTTTTCCGCGGTGAGTATGAATTTGCCAACGACCCGCGCAACTTCTTTAACGAAGAAGATCCTGCCGTGCAGCGCATGGCGCGCAACTTTGCTGAGAGCATTGTTTCAACATTAACTAACGCCATCCAACCCGGAACGAAATGACCACCCGCGCCGAGCTCGACCGCTCGCTGAAATCTGGCCGCGTTGAACCTCTGTACCTACTGGTCGGTTGTGAAACATACCTGCGTGATGTTGCCGCCCGGAATATTGCGGACGTCGCCTTAAGCGGCACTCTCCTTCGCGAGTTCAACCAATCCACTTTCTCGATGCTGAGTGATTCGGCTATGTCGGCTGTTGCGGCCGCTGAACAACTGCCGATGATGTCTGAGCGGCGAGTAGTTCGCATCAAGGACTTTGCAAAGCTGCGTGAGACGGACGAGGAAATCTTCATTCGCTATTTGCAGAGACCGGTGGACTCGAGCGTGGTAATTTTTTCGGCTGACGACCTCGACAAACGAAAGAAGTTGACTAAGGCGTTACTGTCAAACTGCACAGTGGTCGAATTTCCCGCAGTCAAGGACGCAGAAGCAAAGGCCTGGGCACGAACGCGTTTGAAAGAATTGAAAACCAACGCGAGCGACGGGGTTCTTTCTGAATTGGTCAGGCTGGTGGGAACAAACCTGCAAACACTCTCTTCAGAGCTCGACAAACTCGCAGCCGCGGCGCTGGAAACGCGCGAGATAACAGCCGAGATGGTCGACCAGTTGATCGACCGCTCGCGCGAGCTTTCAAATTTTGACCTGGGTGATCAACTGGTTGCCGGAGATAGGCGCCGAGCGCTGGAGACACTGCATCGTTTGCTGGAAGATGACGTGGCGCCAGTGATGTTGTTGGGATTGATTGCCGGAAATTATCACCGGCTGGCAGTTGCAAAGGAATTACTGAACCGCGGAAGACGCGACGAAGTCTACCGGCTGATCTACGGTCCAACCTCCAAGCGCGACGCCTTCATGAATACTCTGCAGCGAAGCGACGCTGCCAAGATCTCCCGTGGCATAAAGCTCATTGCCGATGCCGACCTGGCGATCAAAACCTCACAAGGGGGCGGCGGGCCGAAAGGCGCCAAGCTGCAACTCGAGATGCTCGTCTGCGAATTGGCCAGCTAAGGATTCCTAACTCAATCTGTCCTTGTTCATGGACCGGATCTTTTATCTGGAAAATCCGAGGTATCTGCCGGTCCGCGCAAGATAATCTTTGTAAGGTTGTCCATAGAGCCTGTTAAGGAAAGCTTCTTCCTGAAGTATCTGCCAGTGAACATCGGCTATTGCCAGGACCGCGAATATCAAAAAGATCAGCCTGCCATTGATCAGAAAGATACCAATGAACCACAGGTCAAGAAACAGGTAAATCGGATTGCGCGAAATCGCAAAGATCCCGTTCGTGACCAGCGCGCCGGGAGTTTTCATATCAAACCCTACACGCCATGAGTCGCCGAATGAGAGAAACGCCATGATGAAGATCAAGATGCCGACGGATACCAGAGCCACGCCAATCCATTTCGCTATTGGTGAGTCGACCAAAATAGCGTCGAAAGGCGAGGGGAAAATGTGAACGCTGCTATGGAAGGCATACAGCAATAGTTCGATCATCCAAACCACGAGACCAGCGAAAGCTAACAGTTCCACCACCAACACGACGCCCTCCTTGCCGCCGCCGATCACGATTGGGTTTATGTGGCGGCTAAGGCGCATGTAAACAGCCCTGCTAATGATGATCAGCAGAAAGGCCACAACGCTCGCGACCTGGAAATAGTCGAAGAAGTTCATTGGCGCGGCTTTCGATTCAGAGTTGCTGAGGCTGTCACTCGACCAGCCCCGCGATTGTAGAACCTGTAGGCGATTTGTCCATTACCGAGTCTTTGAATAACCACGCGACCTTGATCCACGCATTCATCTTGACCGTAGGAAAGGTGCTCCCGAAACGTTGCTGTCCAGGAGTTGATGTTTTGAAGTTTCCAACGACCGCCGCACTTCAGCGATGGGTAATCGATCGTGTACCGGTTGCGGCGCGCGTTAAGCTTCATGGTCCACGTTTCATTTATGTCCATTTGATAAGCAGTGCCTTCCCAGGTTCCATTCAGCCATCTGCCGTTTTTAGCCTGGGGATAAACCACCAGGCAGAATGCAAATAATAGCAGAATGGTCGCGACGGTTTTGTGCATTAAGAAATCCTTTCGAAGGTTTCTACAGCCTTCAGCGCGGGGAGGCGTAGCCTCCAGAAACCTGGGAGTGGCTTGACGGAAAGGCAGAGCCTTTCCGCACGGGCGGCGGCAAAGCCGCGAGAAGAACCGATCCGCACACCGCATTGGATGTCTGGGTCATTTCAAGTGGTCCTGCTTGCCGACGCTGTAGGCTTCCTTCAACCACTCTCGCACGTCAGCGTCTATTTCATGACCTTCCGAAACGTGGAAATGGTGAACATGATTCTTTGGTGAGATCGACTCAATTCTACTGAAGCGCGGATGCTCCAAACGTCTTGCCAGAACGACATGCGCATCCAAACCCCGTTCGCTGAGTTTGTTCACCGCGGCAAAAATCATTCTGACCTGAAAGCCCACTCGCGTCTTCGCAGGCGCAACGATTATCTTTCCGCATTCCCGAACAGCCTGGACAAAGCAATTGTACAGTTCAATTGACTGTTTGGATTTGCCTTTCAGAAACTCCTTAACCGTATAGCGCCCGCAAGAATGAGACTGATTGCGGTTTGCGAATGGCCGGCCACACTTCGCGCAAGTCCATAGAGCAGGCCGGCTTCGGTTCCGTGAAGCTGTTCGCATATGTCGACTGGCAATTATTCACGAGGCTGCGGATCGAACGCACGAGCCGGTTGTAGATTTGGGTTAGCTCGCCGTAACGAACTGGCTTTGGACAAAAGTAAAATCATTCCGCGTAACGGTATCAGAACCGGGAGCGATAGCGACCGGGTCTGCCGGAACAAAAGCTACGCGACCGAAAGTTGGCAAAGAATATGGTCGTCATGGGTTAGAGGCGACCCGGTCGCTACCACCACCCCAAGCGGGCTGCCCGCTTGGGGACCCCGGTTCGCTCCCGGTTCTGATACCGATTGATCATGCCCTTTTTGTGCAAGGCTAGCGAACCTTGTTGGCCGTTTACTCTGCTTGTGCTCCAACGTAAGGCTCATGAAGCTTAACTGGACGCGACTTTCTCAATCTCAAATTGAGCATCTCTACAAACACCGAGAAGGCCATTGCAAAATAGATGTAGCCTTTGGGAATGTGGCGGTCGAAGCCCTCAGCGATTAAAGTCACACCTATCAACAGAAGAAAACTCAAGGCCAGCATCTTTATGGTCGGATGACGCTCGACAAATGAACTGATCGAACCGGCAAAGACCATCATGAACGCGACCGCGACTACCACCGCCGCAATCATGATCTCAATTTGTTCCACCATGCCGATAGCTGTAATCACCGAATCCAAAGAGAACACCACATCCAGAATGAGTATTTGCACTATGACGCTCGTGAATGAGGGACTGACGCGAGCCGAAGCGTGGCCTTCTTCCCCCTCCAGCTTTTGATGAATCTCGTGTGTGCTCTTCCCAATCAGGAACAATCCTCCGGCAATGAGGATCATGTCGCGACCGGAAATGCCCTGACCAAAGATGGAGAAAAAGGGCGTCGTAAGCCGGATGATCCAGGAGATAGAAAAGAGAAGCGCGATGCGGGTAAGCATCGCCAAAGCGAGTCCCAGCGTGCGCGCCCTCTTTTGCTGATCGGATGGAAGCTTGCCCGCGACAATCGAAATAAAAACGATGTTATCGATGCCTAAAACGATTTCGAGTGCGGTAAGTGTGAAGAAGGCGACCCAAATATGCGGCTCTGTTATCCATTCCACGAGACGGAATCTCCTATCGACGAAATGCTGAATTGAAACGGAGGAATTATACAGGCAGATTCATTAATTGAGCTGAATCTCCACAGGCAGGAAACATCTAGTACAAAAAAGTGAAATTCAATTGCGCATTAGTTTGTTCAATTGCGATGTAATTGCCGCTCGATCCAGGTAAGAGAACGTGCCCTTCTCGTTAACTTCGCTGGCCGCTTCAATCAGTCCCGTCATTGCCGCACGGTAAAGAGAGCCCGCCAAGCTGATTCGCTTCACTCCCACCGCCTCGAGCTCAGCGACTGAGAACGACTGCCCCTTGATGCCGGCCATGAAGTTAACCGGTTTCGACAGTGCGGCGCACACTGCCTCCACCGACGGCAAGTCAGGCAATCCCGGCGCGAACAGGACGTCTGCGCCGGCGCGTTCAAACGCCTGCAGTCGCTGGATCGTGTCCCGCAGATCGGGGTTTCCCCATAAATAATTTTCTGTGCGAGCCGTCAAGGTAAATGGGAACGGAACAGACCTCGCCGCTTCAACGGCAGCGGCTACACGCTCGGCTGCGTGGTTGAGATCGTAAAACGGTCGCTGCTTGTCTCCGGTTGCGTCTTCAATTGAGCCGCCAACTAAACCAACTTCAGCAGCCAGCCTGATTGTCTCCGCCACATCTTCAGAGGTGTCGCCAAACCCCTTTTCAAGATCGGCGGAGACGGGAAGCTGCGTCGCCATGACAATCGCGCTTGCCTGTGCCAGCGCTTCATCACGACTCACGTTCCCATCGCGGCGGCCGAGCACTCCCGCCGACGCCCCACTGGATGTCGCCAGCGCCTGAAAGCCGAGTCCCTCGACGATCCGCGCCGAGCCTGCGTCCCAGACGTTGGCAATCACGAAAGCGCCGGGTGCTTCATGAAGCGCCTTGAAGCGCATCGCCTTTTCGCTTGTTGTTACTGGCATTGGTTTCTGCTTTGCCTCAAAAGTCATGAGCTACTGAGGACGGGCTTTGCCCCCGGATGTGAGGCGGTGGCTTTGCCCCGCCGACAACAGCCGGATAATTTCCTGGGCTATGCCCTGGTTCGGGCTTCGCCGTTCGGATTTATGGGCCAAAGAACCACCAAGGGCATAGCCCCAAAAAATGTAAGAGGCATCTCACGGCGGGGCAAAGCCACCGCCTCACATCCGGCGGCAAAGCCAAGCCGCACCAACGGCGCTTTTTAGGCCAGAGCAAAAACTACCTTGCCTGCTCCTTCGGCGTCGCTTCGGTGTGCGGTTCAGCAGACTCGACGCTCGGTACCTGTTCACCCATCACCACACGAACGTTGTGCGTTTGCTCGTCATCGGCTAATGGAATTCCGTTGCCGGTCTGCAGTTTCCCATCCAGCTCAACGCTTACAACCCCACGGCTTACCGCGAGTGGGTTCTCGACCTTGATGCGATAAGTCGTGCGGCCACGTCTGTAAGTGATTTCGAAATCGCGCCACCAACGAGGAACGCAGGGATTAATCTCCAGATGTGCACCTCGTAATTGGAAACCTAAAATCGATTCCAACCCGGCGCGGTACATCCAACCGGCAGAACCCGTGTACCACGTCCAGCCTCCTCTGCCCGTGTGTGGCGGGACAGCGTAGACGTCGCCGACAGCCACGTAAGGCTCGACCTTGTACTTGTGCAGACCCGCCCGCGTTGAGGAATGGTTCACTGGATTTAAGAGGGAGAACAACTCACCTGCCCGCTCGCCATCGCCAAGTATGGCAAACGCAATCAACGTCCAAAGAGCGGCATGCGTATATTGTCCGCCATTTTCGCGAACGCCCGGCACGTATCCCTTGATGTAACCCGGATCCAGCCGGCCTTTATCAAAAGGTGGCGTGAACAAGATCACCAGGCCATCGCCGCGACGAATCAAGTATTCCTCCACCGATGCCATCGCGCGAGCCGCCCGGTAACTTTCGGCCGCGCCGGAAATAACCGACCACGACTGCACGATAGAATCTATGCGGCATTCGTCGTTCTGCACAGAGCCCAGCGGCGTGCCGTCATCAAAATAGGCCCGACGATACCAGTCGCCGTCCCAGCCGCTTTCCGCCAGTGCTTTCTTTAGTTTTTCCTGGTGTCCTCGATACCGTTCGCCGCGTTGCTGCTCTCCTCTTGCATCGCTCAGCGGCGCAAATCCAACCAGCGTTGTGTAAAGGAACCAGCCTACCCAAACGCTCTCGCCTTTTCCCAGGTGGCCTACTCGGTTCATTCCATCGTTCCAATCGCCTGAACCCATCAACGGCAGTCCATGGCTACCGACGGCCATGCTGCGGTCGATGGCGCGCGCACAGTGTTCATAAACAGTAGCTGATTCTTCGGAAACGGCCGGCTGCATATAAACCTCCTGCTCGTCCGGCTTCAGCAATGGTTGTTCTAAAAACGGCACTATCTCGTCAAGGACAGACGAATCTCCGGTGACACGCACATAAAACGCGGTCACAAACGGCAGCCATAGCAAGTCATCAGAAAAACGCGTGCGCACGCCGCGTCCTGAAGGCGGATGCCACCAATGCTGTACGTCGCCTTCTTTAAACTGGTGACGGCTGGCGCGGATAATCTGTTCACGTGCGATCGCCGGGCTGCTGTAAACCAACGCCATCACGTCCTGCAATTGATCGCGGAAACCAAACGCACCGCCGGACTGATAGAAAGCTGTGCGCGCCCAGATGCGGCACGAGAGCGTCTGGTAAAGCAGCCATCGATTGAGCATCGTGTCCATTGCCTGGTCGGGCGTCTTCACTTCAACCGTTCCCAGTAGCTCGTCCCAATGTCTCAAAACCCTTTCAAACGCATCGTTTACATGACCCGGGTTTCGATAAGTGGAAACCAAAGACTGCACGGCTTCCCTGGAATCGGCCTCCCCCAGAATCAGTATCACTTCGCGGGCCTCGTGCGGCGCCAGCTCGACAGTTATTTGCAGCGCGGCACAGGGATCGAGACCAGCACCGTCGCGACCGGCGAGATGGGTTCGTCGCAAAGCCGCTGGATCATCCAACGTGCCGTTGCGGCCCACGAATTCCTTTCGATCGCAGGTAGCGCTGGAAATCCTCTCGTTCGTCGCCAGAAATGTAACGCGGCCGGCAAACTCATTATTGAAAGGATTGCGCGCGAAGATGGTTCCAGCAGGTTCGTCGATTTCCGTGATGATGTACGGCGCTGAGGTCGTACGCAGCACGCCCAGCACGAGTTCGTTGAAGCAGGTGACACTCAGCCTGCGCTTCCGGCCCGTGCGATTTCTCAAACGCAGCAGCGAAATCTTTACAGGCGCATCAAGCGGAACAAACAAAAGCAACTCCTGCGAAATGCCGTGGCTGGTGTGTTCAAAAACGGAGTAACCCTGTCCATGCCGGATCATGTACGGTTCGGTTTCGCGAATGGGTAGCGGAGTTGCCGACCATACGGTGCCGGTGTCTTCGTCGCGCAAGTAGATGATCTCGCCGGGTGGATCGCTGACAGCATCGTTGGACCAGGGCGTCAAACGGTTTTCGCGACTGTTGACCGACCAGGTGTAACCCCCGCCGGTTTCACTGACCTGAAAACCAAACTCGTTCTTGTTTGCGATAATGTTGGACCACGGCGCGGGCGTCCATTGTTGCGCGCCCAGCAGAGTTACATACTCACGTCCGCCTTGATGAAAACCACCCAGTCCGTTGAAAAAGGTTAATTCAGGGGGCGCAACCGTGGGCTCCGGATACATTTGGGAAGGCATTCGGGGGATAAAGGGAGGCGGCATTGGTTCCTCAATCTGAGGCCGCTCTATCTGGTCCTCAACCGAACCGCGATCGCAGACAATGACCGCACGGGCAACAGC
>JALZOO010000542.1 GCA_030913905.1 Acidobacteriota bacterium | reverse complement strand
ATCCTGAACACACCGTGCTGGTAGGCAGCGAGACGCGCTCGGGTAACCACGGAATAAACTGTGCTGAACGGCATGAAGATGAGTGAAGTAGACTTCATGCGGTGGGCGCATCCTGAATGCGAAACGTCTCGACTTCCCGGGAAGCAAGCGACGATTGAGCGATGATTGTTTCGAGTAGGTTCAGAACTACCTGCGTCGCTCCACGATTGTTACGCAAAAGAGTCTGTGCACGTTTGCCCAACTCGTCTCGCCGCTCACGGTTGGCAAGTAACGCAGAAATCGTATTCGCCAATGCCACTTGCGCTTTTGATTCCGGAATGCGTGGTAACTGAATCACAGCGTCAGCTTTTGCGAATGTCTGAACAATCTGGTGGAAATTATGTGTGTAAGGACCTGTGATTATGCAGGCGCCAACTGCAGCGGGCTCAAGAATGTTGTGTCCGCCCGATCTGGAAATACTGCCGCCCACGAAAACAATTGCAGCCAGGGGATACATTGACTGCAACTCTCCAATGCTGTCCAAAAGAATCACTTGGGCCTCTGAATCGTCCGAAGTTCGTCGTGCAGAGCTGCGAATCCAACGTAGTCCGGCAGACTCGATCAAACCGGCCACTTCAGTAAAACGCTCAGGATGACGAGGCGCGATCATCAATCGCACTCCGGAGCTCGAAGTTGAACTTATTTGTTTGAGAGCATCCAGGATAATTCGTTCTTCGGGGGAATGCGTGCTGGCCGCCAGAATGAGCGAGGTATTGTCCAAACTAAAGCGCTCGCGAAATTCTGCAGTCAATGAATTGTTGACGGCCATGGTTCCGGCATCAAATTTCAGGTTACCCGACACTTTCGTTTTACGGGCGTCCATTCCCAGATGACGCAGGCGTTCGGCGTCAGCTTCCGTCTGCATGATGGCCATGCTGATCGAGCTAAGAACACGCGCCATAAAACCTTTTATCAAACGGTAGCGCCGGAACGACTGCGCTGAAAGTCTCCCGTTTACAATCGCAACGGGAATCCGTCTGAGGCTGCATTCGCGCAGGAAACCCGGCCACAACTCCGTCTCCATAATGAGCACCACCGTCGGGTTAATCGATTCCAGCGTTCGACGAACAATCCAGCGCCAGTCAAAAGGGAAGTAAAAGACCCTGTCAACATCTTGCCGGAAGATCTCACGAGCGAGGTTTTGACCTGTCTTGGTGATAGTCGAAACCACCAGGCGGTGGTTGGGAAAGCGATCGCGCAAGCCTTTCACTAACGGCCGCGCCGCCTGAGCCTCGCCGACCGAGACGCAGTGAATCCAGATTACAGGCCGTCCGTCGGGTGGTAATGGCGTAAGGAAACCGAACCGTTCTCGGAAACCGGCCACGTATTTTCCGTGATGAAATGCGTCAAAGAGGAAACGCGGGAGGAGAACCAGAATAGCAAGACCAAGAAGCAGGCTGTAGATGAAGTACATGAGCGATGGGTAGGACAAGCATTCTGGCCTGTCGACAACCTCGTGGAATGTCCATCCTCCGTGTTTGGGGCAGACAAGAGCGTCTGTCCTACTACTTCGCGCGTTCGATGTAGCGGCCTTCGGTGGGGTCTACGCGAATGCGATCGCCTTCGTTCACAAACGGCGGTACGGTGACTGTGACACCGTTTTCCAGCGTGGCCGGCTTGTTAACGTTCGAAACTGTGGCACCCTTCATCGTTGGTTCAGTTCGAGTCACGGTAAACTCCATGGACGGCGGCAGGTCGATACCAATCGGGGATCCATCAAAGAATTCAGCCTGAATCTTCAGACCCGGAGTTAGCCAGGGCGCCGCGTCGCCCAACTCTTCCTCGCTTAGCGCAACTTGTTCATAGTTCTCCGTATTCATGAAGTGGTGATGGGAACCGTCTGAATAGAGGTATTCCATTTCATGTTGTTCAAGAGTTGCACGTTCGATGGTATCAGCCGAACGGAAACGGTGTTCAAAAGATGAGCCGGTTTTGATATTTCGCAATTTCGTCTGGATCATCGCGCGTAAATTGCCAGGCGTATGATGTCGAAATTCCATCACCTTACACGGTTCGCCCTCAAAAAGTATTAACATTCCTCGTCTGATCTGAGTTGCCGATATAGCCATTTGATTATCTTAGTCTCCGTTTGATTTGTATGCGATGCCGTGAGCTACAGATGAGCGCCAGGGTCAATTTTGGAAGGCGTAGTCTAGCGACCGCTACCCGCCTTTGTCCAGCGAGGCGCCAAGCTACGAAGGTTCCGATCCTTGAGATATTTGCCCGGCGAAGTGATGCCAAGCCGCCGGCTTGTGACTAACGCATGTCGCAAAAGCTCGGACATGTGGCGACGCCCTCCGCTTTTAGACACACTTCCACTTGACCACCATCAAGGCGGTTTTCTAGACTTCAATTAACCCCAGGAACTTCTAGCTAACCGCGAGGCCAATGATCGTGAGGATCACATTCGTTAGCAATTCACTTGATCCTTGCGTCGATGCCGCGTCAGTAGTGTGTATGTCTCCAGTATCGGCTGGGGACGTCTGGCTGGGGGGTTCTGGCGCTTGCACGCCAGTTGTGTGTATGTCGCCTGCCAGGGCCGTACCCGAAATCGCACACGCGAGCGCGATTGCTAATGCAAAACGTTTCATTTTCTGTTCTCCTTTGAGTTTTCGGGGATGCAAGACTACTGGTAATAAAAACAGAATAGTGCATATCTCAAAGTTCTTGCACGTCAGGGCGACTGGGACTAATATTCAGCGCTCGGAAGCAAGAGTTCTTACACTCACAGGCAAAGGGTTTATCTGGTGAAAATAGCCTCACCAAAAATTCACACGTCCCAACAAACGGCAAATGAGCAAGCCCTGCTCAGGTGTCAGACTGCCTTAGAGCAAAAAGACAAAGAAGATCTCGAGGGCGCACAGGAAACAATGCGCCCCTTATGGCGAGGCATAGGATTTCGGCCCGAAGCCAATGAACTCCATGTTTCGGTTCGGGCGGAGGTCCTGTTTTGTGCTGGTGTTTTGACGGGATGGATCGGAAGCAGGAATCAGGTCAAGGACGCGCAGGAAACCGCGAAAAATCTCCTCACTGAAAGCATCACTTATTTTGAGTCCGTTGGTGACGTGACGAAAGTTGCAGCCGCACGCACCGAGATTGCTTTTTGCTATTGGCGGGACGGCGAAATAAACGAAGCGCGGATCATTCTTCACGAAGCGTTGAAGAGACTGACGACCGAGGGGAACACACGGGCGGCGGCACTTTTGAAGTTGACGACTGTTGAGTGCTCAGCTGCGCGATACCACGAAGCACTGGCAATCCTGAACGGCAACATGGTCCTGTTTCAAAAACTCACGAACCACACGACTAAAGGTTCTTACCACACCGAACTCGCCATCATCCTTCGGAATCTCGCCACTTCGGAGAAAAGGGATGAGTACTTCCTAACGGCCATCAGTGAATTTGAGCGAGCGGACCGTGAGTTTAAGCTAGCCCGAAACATTGTTTTCCGCGCTGCTGTGAAAAACAACGTGGGATTACTTCTCTGCAAGTTGGCTCGATTCAAAGAAGCGCACAGGTATCTTGACGAAGCCCGGCGTTTAACTGCTACTTTCAAAGACAAAGCTCGAATCGCGCAGATTGATGAGTCGTCCGCGCAAGTGTTCATCGCGGAAGGCAAACTAAAAGAAGCTGAGGCCGTCGCCCGCAGGGCCGCATCCGCGTTAGAGAGGGGTGGACACTATTGCATGATGGCCGAGGCCCTAATCACGCAGGGCATCGCCTTAGCGCGATCACTTCGACGGGAACGCGCTCAGTTTATCTTTCAGCAGGCTGTCCAAACCGCCTTGCGCGTAGACGCGCGAAACACGGCCGGACTTGCCACGCTCACGATGATTGAGGAAATAGATCACCTGTCTCCGGCGACCCTACAAGCCGCGTATCAGAAGGCACGAGAATGGCTCTCAACCACTCAGAGTCAGGAAGTAAAATTGCGATTAGCTGATGCAGCTGGAAAGGTCACCGCCAGTGTGCCTGGGGAATTGAGTTCAGACGAAGCGACTGAGATGCTCTTGAGTAAGCCAGGCGATTTACAGGAAAGAATGTTGAAGTATGAGGGCGCACTGATTAAGCAAGCATTGTCTGAAGCGAATGGTCGTGTGACCCACGCCGCCTCTTTGTTAGGCATAAATTACCAGGGGCTTTGCTACATTATCGAATCCAGGCACAAGGACTTGTTGAAAGAGCGATCTCCGGTTCGTCGTAGAACACGGCGAAGTTACACAAAGTGAATAACCTCTTGGTTGCTCCCAGGGTTGAAAATTAGGGACCCGACGGGCGGGCGCCCACCAACCTGGAGACACAAAAAGGCGCCCTCGCCGAACTTCATGAAGTCCGGTTTAGCCGCCTTTTTCGAGGAGCCCACCTACCTCGTTCCTGTAAACGCCTTACAGGCAGAACGGTTCCAAATTGAGTCCCAGCCTCAAGCAAATCACAAACTGATTGTTTGATATTTCCGAGGGTTAAGCCGCCCGAGCCCTGGGCACTCGACGCTGGCGCGCAGCCTGTTCGAGCCAACGTTGGGCCTCTTCATATTTGGCAAAGCGGCGTTCGTCCAGTCGGAAAGCGGCGGTGTGGTAGTAACGCCTTCCGTTGATCATTCGCGCCGTGTGTTTGATGTGAAGCATTTCGTGATAGAGGATGTATTCAACGAACCACTCGGGAACCTGAGGCGAGTCGAGCGACTTGCTAATAGTTATCGTCTCGTACACACGGTCATGATGCCCCAGGATGTTACGCGTCTTCCGTTGCGACCAGGTAATGGTTGGTTTCTCCAAAGTGGAATCAAAGTAGCGGCGATTCAGTTTGGCAAACATCTTCTCGAGGTCGAAAGTATTGCCGCGAGCAGTTGAAACCATCTTTCTTCCGCGTCTACGCCGGGCGATGTCTGAGGCCCTCATGACTTCCGGAGTGAGCGAATACTCGCGATACGTGCGTTCGTGAATCTCAGGCACTTTCTTGCCGAGCAGCCTGGCAACCAGAACGAAGGCGAGAGCGCGCATAACTTCAGGCGAACAATCCTTGGAGAGGTCTGACAAGCGTACGTACACCTGCCCCGAGCGCACCCTGATCGTATGGCGTAACCCCGCATAGGGATAAAAACGAACGTCGATTACCGGCGCGGCTCGATTGCTACCGAGGTGACGAAAGGCATCGAGGAAAAATTTCTTAACGTCGTTCATTGCTCCAGACAGTTCGCTCAACGATTGAACTCTTCGCACAAATGTTTAATTGCTTCGATGCGGGGAAGAGGCAAAAGAATCTGACTCTTGCGCCGATAGCTAACCCGAGGGGCTTGGGGTATGGCTTGCCAGGAAGCTGGGCTAATCTTACGGACAACTCTCGTCGAGCGTCAATTGATCCGGAACAGAGTCGAAAAATCCTCCAAATCCGCACTATTTGCGAAAAAAGGCCAGAAATTCGACATTTCCGCGCACCCAAGAGGTTCATCGCGTTTGGCTGTGGAGTGGCTATTGGAAACTCCTGGTTAAGCCGTCGATTGGCTTGGCGCGTAACTGTTTGAACCTGCGGGAATTATGTTGGGGACTCCCTAGTGATTTGCTGGGTGCAAATGTTTGCAGCCCGGCAAATAATTCCTCTATACTGCGATTAGGTGGTCATTTTGCCCTAACGAAACGTTTTAAAAGATTGTTAACCAAGCCGCCCTACAACTCCGGTAAGAACTCGTTTAGCTGAGTAATTTAATGCCCCGTCGCAATTCGACCCTCCAAACCCGCGAAAATAGCCTTCTCGATGCTCGGGCTCAAGCCGTGCTTTCGGCGGTTATTAAGGAACACCTGGTGACGGGTGATGCAGTAGGCTCGCTCGTTCTGTCCGACAGGTTTTCAAACAGCCGCGGCTGGAGTTCGGCGACCATAAGGAATGTCCTGGTAGAGCTCGAGGAATCGGGGCTGGTGGAACAGCCACATACATCCGCCGGCCGTATACCCACCGACAAAGGCTATCGTTACTACGTGGACAACATCCTCGAAGAGGCCAGGCTTTCCCGTGCCGACCTCCGCGCAATCGACAAGGTCTTTACAACCAGCGGACTTGATTCTGCGACTTCGTCCGAGCGCATCATGGAAAAGATGTCTCATGCTCTGTCAGAACTTTCCGAAAACGTCGGCATCGTTGTCTCACCTTCATTGGCGGAGAACCGACTAAATCACATCGAATTCGTTCAACTCTCGGAGAAACGAATTCTGGTTGTTTTAGTGACGACCTCAAACATCATTCACAATAAAATCATCCGGCTGGAAGACAACATAACGCAGGAGGAACTTGAGCAGACTGCCCGTTATCTGAACACCGAGTACAGTGGCAAGAGCCTGCTTGCCATCCGCACTGAGATTCTGGAACGAATGAGTGAAGAAAAGGCGCTTTACGACCGGCTGTTGCGCAATGCGATTCTGTTGTGTGACATGAGTCTTGAAGATGAAGAGTCTACGAGCGGAGACGTTTACGTGGATGGCGCCTACAACATTTTAGCCAAACCGGATTTTGTCGACGTTGACAGGATGCGGGAGCTATTTCGCACGTTTGAAGAGAAGTCTCGCCTGATAAAGATCCTTAACGAATGTGTTTCAACTGAACGCTATTCGAGTCCCGGCGACGTTCACGTTGTAATCGGCCGTGAGCATTCAATCTCCTCCATGAGCAATTGCTCCTTGATTACGGCGCCTTACCGGTTTGGCTCTAATGAACAGCTCGGCACCCTGGGCGTCGTCGGGCCGATGAGGATTGAGTATTCCCGCATTATGGCTATGGTAAACTACATGGCGCGGCTCATTGAGAGGCGCCTGGATGAAGAAGCACGTGTCTGAGACCTGCCACCCTAACATTGAACGCTATTAACTAATGGCTCCTGACAAAAAAGGACAGAACTGGAACCGCATCCCTATCGATTTTCTGGATTCGGACAGGGAAGGTGGTGGGGACGACTCACCTGAGGACCCAATCATGTCGGCCGACGAACTTGATACTTCCGATGAGGGCGAGGAAGAAGTGTTTGAAGCGGAACCCCCCGCTGTCGATCCTTCCCCGCAGGCCGACGGGACTCCGGGCGAAGTTGCGCCCAGCGCAGGCGGTCCTGAAGTCGCGGAACTGGTTGCGAGCCGAGCAGAACTGAAGCGACTTGAGGGTGAGGTCAAGGAGTTACGAGAAAGTCTCGCCCGGCGACAGGCGGATTTCGAGAACTACCGCAAGAGAATGGAACGAGAACGCGGCGAAACATATAACCGCGTAGTGGCTGACATTGCCGCCAAACTCTTGCCGGTGCTCGATAACTTGAAAAGGGCGTTGGAAACGGAAGCGTCGGTTGAAGCCAGTGAATCAGATGAGTTTCGCCACTTCCTGAGCGGCGTCGATCTGATTTACAAACAGCTTAACGGCGTCCTGGACGCTTTCGGAGTTAAGCCGGTTTTGGCTGAAGGTGAACAGTTTAATCCACATCTGCATGAAGCCGTCGTCACTGAGCCTACAGACGAGTATGAACCCGATACTGTAATTCAGGAGATCGTTCCGGGATTCAGATTGGGCGACAAGTTGATTCGTCCAGCATTGGTCAAGGTGGCGGTTAAGAAGTGATCCAAACACTTTGGTTGTCAGAAATTACTCCATAAAAGAGCTGGTTTAATGGGAAAAGCAATCGGTATAGATTTAGGAACGACGAATTGCTGCGTGTCGGTGCTTGAAGGCGGCGCGGTTCAGATCGTTCCCAACAAAGAAGGTGGCAGGACTACGCCCAGTGTAGTCGGCTTCACAGACAAGGGCGAACGTTTGGTGGGCCAGATCGCAAAGCGACAGGCCGTGACCAATGCAGCCAATACGGTCTATGCGGTGAAGCGGCTAATTGGCAGGAAGTACAACTCACCTGAAGTGCAACGGATGCGTGAAACCTCCGCATTTGAGATTGTCGATTCTCCAAACGGCGATGCTCGCGTGCGCGTGCAGGGGCGCAGCTACAGTCCGCCCGAATTGTCAGGAATTGTGCTCCAGCGTCTGAAGGCTGCGGCCGAAGATTTCTTGGGTGAACCGGTGACGGACGCGATTATTACGGTTCCTGCCTACTTCGACGATACCCAGCGACAAGCCACTAAAGACGCAGGTAAGATCGCGGGATTAACCGTCGAAAGAATCATTAACGAGCCAACGGCGGCGGCACTTGCTTATGGCCTGGGCCGCTCAGACGTTGAACGCATTGCTGTCTACGATCTCGGCGGCGGCACGTTTGACATCTCGATTCTCGAGATGAGCGACGGCGTATTTGAGGTGCTTTCAACCTCCGGCAATACGTTTCTGGGCGGTGAAGATATTGATGAAAGAATCATGAACTGGATGGCCGACCAGTTTCTGACCGATACCGGAATTGATCTTCGCAAGGATCGGCTGGCGCTTCAGAGACTGAAGGAGGTCGCGGAACGCGCTAAGTGTGAGTTGTCGTCCTCGACTGAGACGAACATAAATCTTCCGTTTATCGCCGCGGATGCGACCGGACCGAAGCACTTTAATAAAGTGCTAACCCGAGATGAATTTGAAAACCTCGTAGTCGATCTGATCGAGCAGACAATTGAACCGTGCAAGAAGGCCCTTGCAGATGCCAAGGTGCAGCCCGCTGACATCGACAAAGTAATACTGGTCGGTGGACAAACGCGTTCCCCAATTGTTGAACGGACAGTTGAAAAGATCTTCGGCAAGAAAGCTTCCGCTGAAATCAATCCTGACGAAGTTGTCGCTATGGGCGCGGCCATTCAGGGCGGTGTGTTGACGGGCGAGGTGAAAGACATTGTGCTCCTCGACGTGTTGCCGTTGAGCCTTGGACTGGAGACTCGAGGCGGCTTGTTTACTAAGATTATTGACCGTAATTCGACTATTCCGTTGCGCAATAGCCTGACGTTTACAACCGTTGTAGACAATCAAACATCTGTAGAAATTCACATTTTACAGGGTGAGCGCGAGGTAGCTTCCGGCAATCGTTCGCTGGGGAAATTTGAGCTGGTAGGCATTCCGCCAAGCCCGCGTGGCGTACCTCAGATTGATGTTTCGTTTGAGGTCGATGCCAACGGCATCGTCTCCGTGTCGGCTCTGGACAAAGCCACCAGCCGCGAACAGCAAATGCGCATCACGCCTACTTCAGGTCTGGCGCCGGATGAAATTCAGTCGTTGATAAAAGAGGCGGAAGGGTTTGCTGATTCAGATCGCGAGGCCAAAGAGATCGTCGTTCTGCGGAACAAACTCGAATCTCTTTTGCGCAACACTCAGAAATCATTCACCAAGTTTGGTGGATTGCTCTCCGCAAACGACCAGGAGATTGCGGAGCGCGTGTTTGGCGAAGCCGAAGCGGCCACCCAAGCGGAAGGACGCGAAGATATAAACAAAGGACTGACTGCGCTGGAGCGAGTTGCTGCGCAATTAACTTCGGCGATGATGAATACTGCAACTGAATCGACAACTACAAACGCCGACGAACCTCGATAATAGGTTTCGCGCGAGTTTCTTTGGAGAGGGTTTTAAAAAGACTGAATGAGTAAACGAGATTATTACGAGGTGCTAAGCGTTGGCCGCACTGCTACTGATCAGGAAATAAAGAGTGCCTACCGCCGTCTGGCGGTTCGTTATCATCCGGATAAGAATCCGGGTGATACGAGTGCCGAAGAAAAATTCAAGGAAGCTGCCGAGGCTTACGGGGTCCTATCGGATACCGAGCAACGGCAACGCTACAATCGTTTTGGCCATGCAGGTGTTTCGAGCGGCGCTGGGCAAACCTGGGGCGCGCCCGGTTTTGGCGGCATCGAAGACATCCTGGGCGATCTTTTCGGATTTGGCGATGTGTTTGGTGGACGCCAGGGGACGCGCCGTTCGGCGGCACAACGCGGAGCTGACCTTCGTTACGACCTGGAGATTTCGCTCGAGGAAGCCTTCAATGGGTTGACCGCGAATTTGCGCATTCCCCGGCTTGAAACCTGCGAAACTTGTAAGGGTAACGGCGCGACGCCGGGCACGGAGCCGGAGAACTGTAACAACTGCGGCGGTACCGGCCAGGTGCGTTATCAACAGGGATTCTTTTCTGTCGCGCGGACCTGTCAGGCATGCCGGGGCGCTGGTCGTGTAGTTAAGTCGCCCTGCACTGATTGTCATGGTGTGGGTCGAATCGAGCGCGAGAAGCAGATGGAGGTCAAAATTCCTTCCGGCGTCGAGACGGGCTCGCGATTGCGCGTACAGGGCGAAGGCGAAGCCGGCACACACGGCGGACCGTCCGGTGATCTTTACGTTGTCATTCACCTTGCTGAGCACGAACGGTTTGAGCGGCAGGGAAGCAATCTCTACTCGTCTTTGCCTATAACTTTCGCGCAGGCTGCGCTCGGCGCGGATGTTGTGGTCGCCACAATCGATGGCCAGGAAAAAATCAAAGTACCGACGGGAACGCAGACGGGAACTGTCTTTCGCATCAAGGGCAGGGGCATGCCGGCCCTTGGCGGCCGCGGTCGCGGCGACATGTTCGTCTCCGTTAGCGTCGTTACTCCTACTTCATTGACGCGTGAACAGCGAAAGCTCCTCGAACAACTAGCTGTCGTTGAAAACAAGGACCTGGAAGACAAGGGTCTGGTTGACAAGGTTCGCGACATCTTCGGGTAGCGCCGTTGGCGCTGAGACATCCCCAATCAAAGCGGAGAAACAATGAGATATCCCCCCATTTCACTGTCTCGCATTCCCTTCCTGCTGCTTTTCCTCGTCTTATCATTTGCATCGATAGCCGCGCAAGACACTATGCAGCGCTGGCAGAGTTTTGACTTTGCTAAAACGGCGCTTAAGTCGACAGACGTGGCGCGCGTTCCGCTGGAAGAGTTGAAGCTGATGCGCGGAATTGTTTTTGGCCGCCACGGGCGCATTTTCAAAGACGCCGAAATTCGGGTCTACCTCGAGGCGCAGGATTGGTACAAGCCGAATCCTGACTTCAATAACTCGATGCTGAACAACACCGAGCGTCGCAACCTCGATATGATTCGCATCGCCGAAGCCAGCAAACACACGACAGTTCAACCGGGCGACATGCGTTTATGGCAGACGCGCCCGCTCACAGCCAGAAAACTGGGCGTTCACAGCGGCGCTGAATGGCTGGTGCTGCGCTCCGAAGTGGAGGCTATTCACGGCAAACGTTTCCAGGAGCCCTGGTTACAGCAGTACTTTGACGAGCGCTATTGGTACAAGCCCGCCGATCGGTACGACCCGAAGAAGCTCTCCGCAATCGAGCAGAAGAATCTCAAGACAATTGCCTTAGCACAGAAGAAGTCTCGCAAGGTCGCCTTGGCTCCTGGAGATATGGAGCTATTTGAAAACAGACCGATCGCCGAGCACATGCTCCACGGTTTGAGTCTACATGAGCTGCGTCTGCTGCGTAACGAAGTGTACGCACGGCACGGGCGCCAGTTTCAGTCTGAATGGCTACAGCAGTACTTTTGGGGCCAGCCGTGGTATCAGCCCAGGGAGAGTTTCAAGGATGAAGAGCTCTCGGGACCTGACAGGCAAAACGTGGAAACGATCGTCGCTTATGAAAACAAGCTTCACGACGATCTGAGCCGCAAGGTGATCACTCGAAACTTGCTTGAAGGTTTATTCATCGAAGATGCGGTGAAGATGCGGCAGGAGATTTATGCGCGCCGAGGAAAAGTCTTCACTAAAGAGCCCTGGTTTCAGACTTATTTTGAAAGCTTCGCCTGGTACAAATCAAACACCAGCTTTGCAGACACTCAACTAACTGAGGTGGAGAAACGCAACATCGCGACGATTACGGCCTACGAAAAACGGGCAGTAAGCGCGATGAGCGTGATAGAGGGTTGATAAGGCCCACACCGGTCTCGCGTGACGAGACCAGAGACAGTAAGCAGTAAGCAGGAAACAGTAGGCAGTAGGGAAAGAGTTAAGAGGCGGGGCGTATCCAGATCGCGCCGCCTCTTTTTGTATTCAATTGCCTCTACAGTTTGTATCTAACGCCCGCTTGTCTTAGGGCCTCGTCGCGGTTCTCGACGTTTTGAAGCCGCATCGTCACATCAGCGTTCAGATCCAGCCCGGCACGTTCGCCTGCGTTGAGTTTCACGGTACCAGCCGCCGCAATCATCGCAGCATTGTCGGTAGAGAGATGAAGTGAAGGGAAGTAAGCGGGAATTCCCAACTGTGCGGCTGTTTGGCTGGCGGCTGCTCTTAACGCCCCGTTGCACGCGACGCCGCCGGCAACAATCAAGGTTCGTGGCCCATACTCTTTAGCGACGCGCTCCGTTGTTCCGACCAGCGAACGAACAACCACGCTCTGGAAACTTGCCGCCAGGTCCTTGATTCCCTGCGACGGTTCGTCACCGTTCGTCACAGGTTCAAGTCCACTCTCGCGAACATACTTGGTGACGGCAGTTTTCAGTCCACTAAAACTAAAATCAGGCGATCCATCGCCCATGCGCGGAAGCGAGAACTTCACTGCTTTGGGATTGCCCTCGCGCGCCAGGCGTTCGATGATTGGCCCACCGGGATATCCAAGACCAAGCATCTTGGCAACCTTGTCAAACGCTTCACCAGCCGCGTCGTCGCGTGTGCGGGCGATGACTTTGTACTTTCCCGGTTCCGGAACGAAGAAAAGATTTGTGTGGCCCCCGGAAACAACCAGGGCCAGCGCTGGATATTCGACAGGTGGATTCTCGAAAGCTACGGAATAGATGTGGCCCTCAATATGATTGACGCCGACGAGCGGCTTGCGTAGCGCAAAGGCCATCGCCTTCGCATACGACACACCGACCAGCAATGAACCGACCAAGCCAGGTCCGACGGTGACAGCGATGCCGTCGATATCTTTGGCCCCAACTCTCGCGCATTCGAAAGCCTCTTCAACGATAGGAACAATCTTATCGAGATGCTCACGAGAAGCGAGTTCCGGAACCACGCCGCCAAAGCGTTCGTGCGTTTTCACCTGCGAGGCGATTACGGATGAAACGATTTCGTGGCCGTCGCGCACAATTGCAGCGGCGGTTTCATCGCACGAGGTTTCGATTC
>JALZOO010000532.1 GCA_030913905.1 Acidobacteriota bacterium | reverse complement strand
GTAGAGAACGCCAACGACATCGTCTTCACGCTCGACCTTGAAGGAAATGTTCGTTCGATAAACAAGGCTGTGGAATCGATCACTGGCTATGCGCAAAACGAATTGCTGGCAATGAACATGAGGGATTTTCTCACTTCCACCTCCGCCCAGAGCGCTCGGCAAATGACGGAGCGCAAGTTAGCCGGTGAAGAACGAACAAACTACGAAGTGGATGTGCAAACCAAAGATGGTCGACTTCTGACACTCGAAATCAGCAGCCGGTTGTCGATCAGCGATGGGAAGCCGACGGGTATTCAGGGAGTCGCGCGAGATATAACCACTCGCAGGCAGGCTGAAGAAGCTTTGCGACAGGCAGACCAGCGAGCGCTATCCGAATATGAACGCCTGCTTGAAAGAGTTGCGGGCCTGGCTCAAACACTCGGTACGGCCCGCGACCTGTTGGCGATCTTTCGTGGTCTCAAGGAGTTTGCGCTGGTGTCAGTTCCCTGTAATGGCTTATTCGTGTCGCTTTACGATCCGATTCAGGATGTTCGCACTGCGTGCTATGGCTGGGCTGAGGACGAGGAGATCGACACCTCGGAATTGCCTCCGATGCCTGTAACTTCCACGGGTCCAAACAGTCGGGCCATCAGGACCAATGAGGTAGTTATCACTAATGACTACATGAAGGAAACGCTTGGTCATCCGGCTGTGCTGGTAGGACCCGACAATGGGCTGCGACCGCAGTCGTCGCTGTCCGCTCCCATGGCGGTGATGGGCCGCATCATCGGCGCCATAGAAGTGCAAACTTACCAAAAAGCAGCGTACCGGGATGAAGACGCTACGGCGATGCGCATGGCTGCCAACTTGACGGCGGTAGCGATCGAAAATGTGGCGTTGCTCAAGCGGGAAAGTACTGCGCGAGCCAATGCGGAAGAATCTAATCGATTGAAGGACGAATTTCTGGCCACCGTTTCGCACGAGCTACGCACGCCGTTGACAGCGATTCTCGGTTGGTCTCGGATGCTGGAGGGCGGTTCTCTTGACAACGACATGGCCCGGCGGGCTGTCGAAACGATAAAACGAAACGCCAAGTCACAAGCTCAGATAATTGACGACATTCTCGACGTATCCCGGATTATCACCGGCAAACTCTATCTCGAACTGAATCCATTGGAATTGGAATCCGTGTTAGAAGCGGCCGTCAACGTGGTGCGCCCGACGGCTGAAGCGAAAGGAATTCAACTCGAACTCAATTTTGAAGAACCGGTTGCCGTCTCGGGTGATACAAACAGACTGCAGCAAGTCTTCTGGAATCTACTTTCAAACGCAGTAAAGTTTACGCCTTCGGGAGGTAAAGTAAGGGTCAACCTCCGCAAGATCGATTCTGAAGCCGAGATCACTGTAACCGATACTGGACAGGGAATAACTGCTGACTTCCTGCCATTCGTCTTCGATCGATTTCGCCAGGCAGACAGCACGTCGACGCGTCAACACGGTGGACTAGGTTTAGGCCTGGCAATCGCGCGGCACCTGATTGAGATCCACGGCGGCGCGATTGAAGCCAGGAGTTTGGGCGAAGGCGAAGGCGCAACGTTTACCGTGCGATTGCCATTGGTGGGCTCGAGAGTCGCAGCGCCGGATGTTCCAGGTGACGTGGAAACAAGTGCTCCGAAATCGCCAGAGACGTTGTCCGGGATGCACGTGTTGCTGGTCGACGATGATGAAGACACTCTGGAACTGCTCAGCGCAGCGTTGAGACAGCGTAGTGCGAACGTGACGGCTGTCTCGTCGGCGGCAGCGGCCTTGACCGCAATTAGAACCGTCCGACCTGATGTGTTGATTTCCGATATCGCAATGCCCGGTGTCGATGGTTACGAACTAATGGCAAAGGTGTTGGCGTTGAATCTCAAACCGGCACTTCCAGCCATCGCCATTACCGCCTACGCTAAGGAAGAAGACAAGGCGACCGCACTCGCAGCCGGCTATCAACGCTACTTATCGAAGCCGATAGAGCTGGACGAATTCATCTCGGCAGTAGCGGAGGCGGCGCGCACGAACGGACGATGACTCAACATAAGAAGTTCACTATCGAAGAGCGCGTCCGTTGGGGCGATGTTGACGCCGCGCGCATCATTTTCTACGGCGCTTACATTCGTTTTTTTGAATTTGCCGAAACCGAATTGTTTCGCTCAGTAGGTTTGCCTTACAGCGTCATGTTTGACGAACTGGATGTGTGGCTGCCGCGAGTTCATCTTGAATGCGATTTCCATCATGCGGCGCAACTGGATGATCTGCTGGAAGTGTCGGTCTACGTGGGCAGGTTCGGCACCAAGTCGATGCATCTGAACTTTGAAGTCCGGCGTAAGGGCGAAGATTTGTTGATAGCCCACGCTCATTTCGTACTTACTTCGGTTCGCCGAGACACATTCGAGACCGTGCCAATTCCTGAAGAACTGAGAGCTCGCCTGGCCGAATACACCGCGGCTGCGCAGAGTCAGAACCCCGACGTGTCGGGGTAGCGACCGGGTTCAGAAGCAGCGCCGTCGTGACCGAGTGATTGCAAATTGAGGTGAGCTGAGGATCGGAGTCAACGAGCCGCGGAGCGGCGGCATATACACGAAGTCAGAACCGGGAGCGGTAGCGGTAGCGACCGGGTGATTGTGAATTTCAGGATCAGCGGTCAACCAGCCGCGAAGCGGCGACATATAGACAAAGTCAGAACCGGGAGCGGTAGCGACCGGGTGATTGTGAATTGCGGGAACCACAGGCTTGATAAATGATGAATGATCCCAGAACTTCTAACGAGCTCGACGAGAGAACCATCGATCGCGATCCGATAACGCTCTTCCGGCGCTGGTTCGACGAGGCTAACGCCTCAGGCTCACGCTTGCCTGACGCGATGACGTTGGCGACGGCTACGAAGGACGGCAAGCCTTCAGCGCGTGTGGTGCTGCTCAAAGGTGTGGACGGCGATGGGTTTGTGTTCTACACGAATTACCTCAGCCAAAAAGCCAAAGAGCTGGATGAGAATCCGCGCGCGGCGTTGGTACTTTACTGGACCATATTGGATCGCCAGGTGCGCGTTGAGGGAGCAGTGGAACGAGTCTCCGCCGCTGAGTCGGATGAATACTTCGCCACGCGTCCGCGTGAAAGCCAGCTTGGTGCGTTGGCTTCGCCGCAAAGCGAAGTAATCGTTGGCCGTGACGTTTTAGAGAATCGCTTTCGTGAGTTGGATGAGCTTTACCGTGATCGTGAAGTGGATCGGCCTGAACACTGGGGAGGTTATAGACTCAAGCCTGAGCGGATTGAGTTTTGGCAAAACCGCGCTGGTCGGCTTCACGATCGAATCCTTTATGAGCGTCAACCCGACGGCTCGTGGTCCAACAAGCGCCTCGCCCCTTAGCCTACCGGATCAGAGAGGCCGCAGCGCGCTGCGCG
>JALZOO010000508.1 GCA_030913905.1 Acidobacteriota bacterium | reverse complement strand
GGCTCAGCGGCGGTTGCCGTTGGCGACGGCGAAGCGCTGGGCGAGGGCGAAGCGGCGGGCGATTCTGAGGGAGACGGAGTTGGTGCCGCCTTCTTTGTTTTCAGTGTAACGGTAAACGGCGCCGTGGCGCGATGCACCTCGCAACCCTGTCTTTGAATTGTGCGGAGCAAGTCTGCCTGGTTTGCCAGACGCGGCTCGTCGCCGGGAAACACGTAAGCCGCAGGCCCTTCGTTCTTCGGCTTCAACACCGATCGTTTGCTCTTCAAATAGAAGTTCTTCAGGAAAACTTTGCTGTTGTTGCTGAAGTAATTCAGCGTGGTCAGCAGAGCGGTTTGCTGGTAGTTGTTGTTATTGCGCTGCGACCATTTTGCTTTTGGCAGCGGTGGATTTTGTTTGTACCAGGTACGTTGATATTCGCGCGGCGAGAGCGTCCGTTCGACTGTGTCGGCGCCGGCATTTCCAAACGTTTCGTAGAGCCGGCTGATGCCGTTGTGCGTCGCGGCGATGAACATCAGATAGCTGGGCGACCAGGTGTCGAAGTTTCCATGAGCGAAGACGCCGGGCATCCCAAACTTGGTCATCTCGGAAACGTTGTTCCAACCAATCATTTGCCATTCGTCCGTCAAAATGGGATCCAGCCACGCGTTGTAAGGCCCATCGCCAATGGTGTTGTCATAGAGGTAGGGAACTGACTCGTGCAGGTCATGAAGCACGATTGCTTTCCAGCCGATGTAAGTATTGAGCACATCGCGCGTGAGCTTTAACGACAGGCCAATTGCATCGCGATTGTTGTCATGGGCCACGTAATGTCCCCAGTAGATCAGCGGAGGCCAATTTGCTTTGGGATTTGCAAGATGCCAGTTATAGATGTCCACCGCGCGATTGCGGCCGTCAACCTCGACTACCGGAGTGATCAGCGTCACCACATTGTCGCGAATAGCTTTGACGTAGGCGCTGTCGTCCACGGCCAGACGATAAGCCAACTCCATCAAAGCCGTGGGCGAACCAGTCTCTGTCGAGTGAAGTGCGCCGGTGATGTAGTAAACGGGGAACGAATCGGCCACGAGTCTATCGGCTTCGTTGTCGTCAAGACTGATGGTCCGCGGGTCGGCCAACTTTGCGAGGCGGGCGCGATTCTCGTCGAGTCGTGAGAGCAGTTGTTCCGAAGCAACCGCAACCGCGATCATCTCGCGTCCTTCTTCCGATGTGCCAATTGAATAAACCTTCACGCGCGGACTCGCCTTTTCCAGCAAACGCATGTAGCGATGAACATCCTCGACATAGGGCAGCTTGCCTGGTGAGCCGGCGACGTCGCCGAGCACGACTTTCGGCGTCGGCACTTGTGGCGAGGCAGGCAGGTAGTCAGTCAACGGCGAGTTGAAGAAAGGCTCAGTCGTATACTCGCGAATCTTCTTCGTGTACTCCTCATCGATCGGCTGGTTAGCATCTCGGCCCGGCTTGATTTGTGAAGGCCCCTGTGCAGCAGCCACGGCGACAAAGCAGAGCGAAACGAAAGACACAATGAGACAACGCAAGAGTGCACGAGTCATAGACTTATTCCTTCACACAGAAGTGATGTAACGAGATTTCATTTTCAGCGGAGAAGAAGCTTTTAAGCTAGAACACGTGAGCAAGTCAATTCCCAGGGTGTCGCGCTCCGCGCTTCCCCTGGGCTACTATATGGAAGCGCCTTCAGCGTTCTTCAGATGACTGCACGAATATTTCAACTCAACGCTTCACCGGGCGGTGTTCCTAAGACGGCCGTGCGCGAGGCCACCGTGGATCAACTCGGAATGAGCGGCGATGACCATCGCTTTCCGGATATTCATGGTGGACCAGAGCGCGCGTTGTGCCTGTTCTCGCTCGAACGCATTCTCGAACTGCAAGCCGAAGGGCACCCCATCTTCCCCGGCGCGGTCGGAGAAAACGTTACGTTGTCCGGGCTCGATTGGGACAAATTGCAACCCGGCATTCGACTCGCTTTCGGAGACGCAGTGCAAGTCGAGATCACCAGTTACACCACGCCCTGCAATACAATCCCCGCCTATTTTGTTGACGGCAAATATCAACGCATTTCGCAAAAGGTTCATCCAGGCTGGTCGCGCGTTTACGCGCGCGTGCTGCAGGGTGGAACTTTGAGGGTGGGACAAACTGTGGACGTGCTAAATGGCGGAAATGAATAGAGGCTTGCAGTTCAGAGTTCAACCTTTAGGTTGCTGTGGCGGGGCTTAAAAGACAAGCTAAAGCTTGAACTCTAAACTTCGGGCTCTCACCGGTACCAGCAAGATGTCAGATCAAGACGCAACATCAGTTCAGCCGAGCGCTCAACCGCCCGAAGAACCGCGCCTGGTCCAGATCGAGCCGCCCGGCAAAGTGGCCGGCGGCATTCCTTCGATCATCGCTACCGCAAAAACTATCTGGAATGAAATGGGCGTAGTGCGCGGCGTTCGCACGCTGCTGAAGCTTAATCAGCAGGGCGGCTTCGACTGCCCGGGTTGCGCCTGGCCCGAACCGGATCGCGAGCGTTCGCACGCTGAGTTTTGCGAGAACGGCGCCAAGCATGTGGCAGATGAGGCGACAACTAAACGAATCACGCCCGATTTTTTCCGGAAGTGGAGCGTTGCTGATCTTTCCCTTCAGTCCGACCACTGGCTTGGTAAGCAAGGGAGACTTACCGAACCGATGGTGCTCCGGAAAGGGGCCACGCACTACGAAGCCATCAATTGGACGGACGCGTTCGCTTTAGTTGCTCATGAGTTGAATTCTCTCAACCATCCGGACGAGGCGGTCTTTTATACATCCGGACGCACCAGCAACGAAGCGGCATTTTTGTATCAACTATTCGTCAGACAATTCGGAACCAACAATCTTCCTGACTGCTCCAACATGTGCCATGAATCGAGTGGCTCGGCGCTGGGCGAAACAATCGGCGTCGGCAAAGGAACTGTTACGCTTGAAGACTTCAATCAGGCGCAGGCGATTTTCGTCATTGGCCAAAACCCCGGCACAAACCATCCACGCATGTTGAGTGCGCTGCAGAAGGCGAAAGAAAACGGTTGCCGGCTGATCCACATCAATCCGCTGCCCGAGGTTGGCATGACGCATTTCAAACACCCGCAGGATGTTTTGCATTGGCTGGGTGGAGGAACGGCCCTCGCCGATCTGTTTCTACAGGTGCGTATCAACGGCGATGTTGCTTTGCTTCAGGGAATTATGAAAGCCGTCCTCGCCGAGGAGGAACGATGTCCCGGTAAGATCCTGGATCATGAATTTATTGATGGCTACACCAGCGGGTTTGCAGATTTTCGCGCGGCTATTACCAACGCAGATTGGAACCGGATTCTCGAGCAGAGCGGCGTCGAGAGATCGAAGATTGAAGAAGCGGCGAAGATTTTCTGCGAATCCGAACGCACGATCTTTTGCTGGGCCATGGGGCTTACCCAGCACAAAAACGCCGTGGCCAACATTCAGGAAATCGTGAACCTGATGTTGCTGCGCGGTCAGATTGGAAAACCCGGCGCTGGTTTTTGCCCGGTGCGCGGGCACAGCAATGTGCAGGGCGACCGGACCATGGGCATCTGGGAACGGCCGACCGACGCATTTCTCGAACGGCTGGGCGCGGAATTTGGCTTCGAACCGCCCCGCCGTCACGGTCTGGATACCGTGAACGCAATCCAGGCGATGCATGAAGGCCGGGCGCGCGTCTTTTTCGCGTTGGGAGGAAACTTTCTCTCCGCAACCCCCGACACTGAATACACCGCCGCTGCCCTGCGACGTTGCCGCTTGACGGCGCACGTTTCTACAAAACTAAATCGCGGACATTTGGTCACCGGCGAACAGGCGTTGATTCTGCCATGTCTCGGTCGGACAGAGACGGACATGCAGGCGACTGGTCCGCAGTTTGTCACGACCGAGAACTCGATGAGCGTAGTTCAGGCGTCCCGAGGCTTTCTGCCGCCGGCTTCAAATGAGCTCTTGAGCGAGCCGGCAATCGTCGCAGGACTGGCTACCGCCACACTCGGCACGCGGTCCGACACGCCCTGGCAGGAATTGCTCGGGGACTACGATCGTATCCGCGAGCGTATCGAACGCGTGGTTCCGGGATTTGATAACTACAACGTTCGAGTGCGGCAGCCCGGCGGATTCACTTTGCCGAATGCCGCGCGCGAACGGATATTCATGACACCCGGCGGTCGAGCGGTTTTTACTGTTCACGATTTACCTGAGCACAATCTGGCGCCGGGCCAGTTTTTGATGATGACCATTCGCAGTCACGATCAGTTCAACACTTCAATTTATGGCCTCGATGATAGATACCGCGGAATTTACAACGGACGTCGCGTTGTCTTTCTCAACCGCGAAGACATGAGCGCGGAGAATCTGATTGAGGGGCAGGTCGTCGATCTGTTCAGTCATTTCGAAGGAGAGGAGCGC
>JALZOO010000505.1 GCA_030913905.1 Acidobacteriota bacterium | reverse complement strand
TCATCTACAACCAACTCGAAAAACAGGGTCACGCCGCGACCATCAAACAAGCGCGCGAGATGGTTGAACGACAGGAGCCTGTCGTTTGGGACATTCTCGAGGAAGTAATTCGCGAGCATCCGGTGCTGCTCAACCGCGCGCCAACGCTCCACCGTCTGGGTATCCAGGCGTTTGAGCCGGTGCTGGTCGAAGGCAAAGCAATCAAGATTCACCCGCTGGTCTGCACCGCATTCAACGCAGACTTCGACGGCGACCAGATGGCGGTACACATTCCGCTGTCGCCGGAAGCGCAGATTGAAGCGGCTGTGTTGATGCTTTCGAGCAACAACATTCTCAGCCCTGCGAGCGGTCAGCCAATCGCCGTTCCTTCGCAGGACATCGTGCTGGGAATTTACTATCTGACGCGCGACAAGCCCGGCGCCAAAGGCGAGGGTCGCGTGTTTGCATCGCTCGAAGAAGTGTTGCTGGCGTTGGACGCCAAGGAAGTCACAACTCAGACGCCGATCAAACTGCGCATTCAGGGCGACCTGATCGATCTTACGCAGGAACATGATCCACAGGACATCCTTCGTGCGGCGGTGCAGGAAAACGTGCGTCGCGTGATCGACACCACCGTCGGTCGCGTCATTTTCAATGATTCGATTCCTCCGGGTCTGCCGTTTTTCAACGGCACGTTGAAGAAGAAGGGACTCCAGTCGCTGGTTAACTATTCGCACATTCGTCTTGGTCATGAGATGACTGTGAAGATGCTTGACGATCTGAAGAACCTCGGCTTCCTTTATGCCACCAAGGCCGGCATCTCAATCGGCATTGACGATCTGGTAACGCCGGATACGAAGAAACCTCTGGTAGACAAAGCCGAGAAGGACGTGATCGCGGTTGAGCAACAGTATCTCGACGGCGTAATCACGAGCGGTGAGCGTTACAACAAGGTCATCGCCATCTGGTCTGAAGTGACCGACAAAGTGGCCAAGGAAATGTTCAAGGCGATGGACGACCGCGAGAAGGCATCCGGCGAGCTTAATCCAATTCTGGTCATGAGCGATTCCGGCGCGCGAGGTAGTGCGCAGCAGATTCGCCAGCTTGCAGGTATGCGCGGACTGATGGCCAAGCCTTCTGGCGAAATCATCGAGACGCCAATCAAGGCAAACTTCCGGGAAGGCCTGGACGTGTTGCAGTACTTCATCTCGACGCACGGCGCGCGTAAGGGTCTTGCCGATACAGCACTCAAGACTGCTGACTCGGGATACCTGACTCGCCGACTGGTCGACGTCGCACAGGACGTGATCATCAGCGAGCCAGACTGCGGCACGCTGCGCGGTATCTCGGCCAGCGCCATCGTTGAAGGTGGTGAGGAGATCGAGTCGTTGCGAGATCGCATCGTCGGTCGCATCGCCTTGGAAGATGTGATCGACCCGGTCGAGGGCCGTGTAATCGTCGAAGGCAATTCCGAGATCGACGAAGACCTCGCCTCTGAAATTCAACGCTCCGGCGTGCAGCGCGTGCGTATTCGCTCAGTCCTGACCTGTGAATCGCGCCGCGGCTGCTGCATTAAGTGCTACGGTCGCAACCTGGCCACGGGCCGACCGGTTGAGATTGGTGAGGCTGTGGGCGTCATTGCCGCACAGTCGATCGGTGAGCCAGGCACACAGCTCACGATGCGTACGTTCCACATCGGCGGCACGGCGCGTTTGGAAGAGTCTTCGAAACACGAAGCTCGCCAGGACGGCACGATTAAGTATCTGGATCTCCAGACCGTCAAGAGCCGCAAGGGCGAGCGCATCGCCATGAACCGCAATGGTTCGTTGACCATCATCGACGATCGAGGCCGCGAAGCCGCGCGCTATCAAATCGTCTACGGTGCGCACATCCTGGTAGAAGACGGCGAACGCGTGGCCCAGGATCAACTTCTGGCCACATGGGATCCGTTCACGTTCGCGATTCTGACTGAGGTGGCAGGTCACGTTAAATATCAGGACCTGAAAGAAGGTGTGACGTTTGACGAGGAAGTTGACGAGGTTACTGGTCAGTCGCGGATGGTTGTGAAGGATTCGCCCGACGAGAAGAAGCAGCCACGTTTGGAGGTTCGCAGCGCCAGCAACAAGGTGCTGAAGACTTACCAGATGCCTGTGCGCGCTAATCTGATGGTGAGCGACGGGGAAAATGTGGAGCCGGGCGACATCATCGCGAAGATTCCGCGCGAGACGACCAAGACCAAAGACATCACCGGCGGTCTGCCGCGCGTCGTCGAGTTGTTTGAAGCACGACGTCCGGCGGAGACGGCGGTCATGTCGGAAATCGACGGCACCGTCGCACTCGGTCCAATTGCTAAGGGTAAACGCAAACTCATTATTACCGGCGACGATGGAGAAGAGCGCGAGTATGACATTCCACGCGGCACGCACATCAACGTGCAGGAAGGCGACCGCGTGCGCGCCGGCGAAGCGTTGATGGATGGACCGCTCAACCCGCACGACATTCTGCGCGTATTGGGTATGCAGCGCTTGCAGGAGTATCTCGTAAACGAGATCCAGGAGGTCTATCGTCTGCAGGGCGTGAACATCAACGATAAGCACATCGAAGTTATCGTTCGTCAGATGTTGCGCTGGGTGAAAATCAAGGAAGTTGGAGACACAGACTTCCTGCTCGAGGAACAGGTGGACCGGTTCCGCTTCACAGACGAAAACGAACGGGTCAACGCAGACAAGGGTGAGGTCGCACAGGCCGAGCCGTTATTGCTGGGTATCACGAAGGCCTCGCTTTCGACCGATTCGTTTATCTCTGCGGCTTCGTTCCAGGAAACGACTCGAGTGCTAACCGAAGCGGCGATTTCGGGACGCATCGATTACCTGCGCGGCCTGAAAGAAAACGTGATTATGGGTCGGTTAATTCCAGCCGGAACAGGTATGGAGTATTACCGCAACGTGGACATCGAACGCGACGAGACAATCGATCAGGCGCGCGAGCGTGAGCTCGACGATTTTCCTGATATCGTTGGCGGCCACGACATGCCTGCGCCTCCGGTTCGCGAGCCCTTGGTAGCGGCGGCCGGCGGCGATGGCGACGTGGAGGAAACTGCGGAGTAGTAG
>JALZOO010000493.1 GCA_030913905.1 Acidobacteriota bacterium | reverse complement strand
GTCAATGCCACGATGGTCGATAATTTTTTGAAATTCTGCCGCCGCTTCTTGTCCCCGTCGCAGGTCCAAATAAACCTGACCTCGCAAATAATTGTTCCCAATTCCCACAATTGCGCCAAGGTCATAGCGACGCACGGATTCGAGCAATTGAAGAGCTTGCGCCGGATTGCCCCGGAGCCGTTCAACCTGTGCACGGATATAGGGGGCTAACATTTGCACGATTGGCGTGTCCTTCGGGTAAAGCTTCAAAGCTTCATCTAACAAAGCCAGGCTTCGATTAGCATCTCCACAGTCAGCGTAGATCCCCGCAGCGCCACCAATGCTACTTCTGCCTTTGTACAGGCCCAGGGCAGTCGCGGCGTTGGCTTTAGCCTCGGGGCATTTGCCGAAGGCCGCTTGTCTAAAGGCGAGCCCAATTAAGGTTTGCGTGGCATTGTCCTTACGGCCCTGGCTCTTATAAAGATCGAGCGAGCGTCGCCTCAGCTCCTCAGCTTTCTTTAGCTGCCCAAACGTTGCGGCTACTGAGCCCAGCGTTCCAGTAAAGCCGGCTTCGAAAGATTTGCCCTGTGCCCACTGAGCCTCGCGATCAATAGCGGCCTGGTCACCCCGAATGAACGCCAATTCGGCGTTGGTGAAATGCACTGAAGGACTGTCCGGGTACAGCAACCGTAACTGTTCCAAAGCCGCATTGGCTTCATCAAAGCGACCAAGGGCCATAAAACTACCAATTAGATTCTCTCGCGCGCTGGTTGTGTTAGGGCTCAATCGAACAGCTTCGAGCGCTTCTTTCAAAGCATCCTCGTATCTTCCGAAGTACATGTAATTCAGCGCCAGATTGTTATGCGGTATGAAGTCGTTTGGATACAGGCGGGCCCAGGTTTCCAGCACTTCCACTGTCTTGTCGAGATCGCCGAGGACGTAGGTAGAATATTTCTCAGAGATATAGAAGCGCTCGCGTTCGCTCACCCGATCGCGCAGGTCGAAGGCTTTCTGAGCATAGGGCCGGGCCTCATCCAATTCGTCTCGATTGCCATGAAACACAGCCACCCGTGCATATGCCGTCGCAAAATTCGGATCCAATTCAATGGCCCGTTTGTAAAACTTCACCGCTTCCTCTGAATTGCCCTTCGCGCGCTGGTCATTGCCCATCGCAAATGCCTTAAGAGCCTCCAGCGACGAGGTAGTCGCCTGATCGATCGGGACATCATGTTTTTTTATTGACGCGAGGGATTCCCCCAGCTTCTCACGCAATTCCACCGCAGCCTGGCCAAGCGCGGAAAGCACTTGTTCTTTACTGGTCGCTTCCACCTGCTCGCGCGCAATCGATTCGCCAGTCTGCGCATTCTGAGCATCGAGAGTAATTACATAATTGCTGCCAAGGCTGGAAATGGATCCGGCAAGCATGGCCTTCAACCCCTGCCGCTGACAAATCTCTCGCGCGATGTCTTTGGTGATCCGTTCATCCGGCGGGCGTCCCATAAAGCGGAGTGCTTCACGAACTCTTTCATCCGAATAAATATTCAGGAAAGGCGACTGGCCAAGTTGCACCGCGAGCGCCTGCTTGAGCGTCCCATCAAAGACACTGTCGCCGGTCGTATTCACGAAGTCGGCAATCAGGATCGTGTCCTTTTCAGTTAAGGCCTCCGCGCGATTGAAGTAGAAAAAGAGTCCGGCGCCCACGGCCAGGACGAAAGCGAGAGCTATCAGGCCTGCACCCGTTTTATGACGCTTGATCTCGCTAACGATATATTCGGCGCTCGATGGTGCATGAGCGCTCGTTTGTTCTGAGGTGCGCGGAATGTGATCCGAAACTGTCGGGAGGGCGGGTGCAGCGCTGATCGTAGATCCGGTGACGCTATCAGGAGAAACTGAGCGTTCGAGCTCGGCTTCAAACTCAATCTTTTGTTTGAGACGGCGTAAATCTGTCAGCAACTCCTTAATCGTTTGGTAGCGCTCATCTCTATCTTTGCGCAGCGCTTTAGTGATGATCCACTCGAGTTCAGCCGGAACGCTGGGAGCGAATCGAGCAAGCGGTAATGCTTCCTTTTGGTTTATCGCCATGATGACGTCGGTGGAGGTTTCACCCTCGAAGGGCGGCCTGCCGGCGATCATTTCGTACATCACGACGCCCAAACTCCAGATGTCGCTGCGAGCATCAACCGGTTTACCTCGTGTTTGTTCGGGCGACATGTAATGCGATGTGCCCATCACGACGCCCGCATCCGTGTGCACCAAAACTCTGGTTGAAGCTTCTTCATCAGACGGCGTTCGGTCAGACGTGTTCTCAGTAAGCTTCGCCAGGCCAAAGTCCAGGACTTTAACGTAACCGTTCCGGCGAATCATGATGTTATCCGGCTTGATATCGCGGTGAACGATACCGGCAGCGTGCGCCTCCTCGAGCGCGCTCGCTACCTGGACCGAAACGTCAAGCATCTGATGAACATCCAGGGGAGAATGGCCGAACCTTCTACGAAGAGTTTTGCCGTCGATATATTCGGTGGCGATAAAGTGCCGACCGTCGTCGTCACCCACTTCATAGATCGTGAGGATGTTTGGATGATTGAGAGCCGAAGCGGCGCACGCTTCCTGTTCAAAACGATTCAGCCTATCCCTGTTTGTTGTGTATTCCTCGCCCAGTATTTTGAGCGCGACTTTACGTCCGAGCTTCATATCCTCGGCAAGATAGACTTCGCCCATCCCGCCGGCGCCCAGCTTTTCCAAAATACGATAGTGAGAGATTCTTGTAGCTTCCATTTATTGCTTAACCGTCGCCGGTAGACCCAATCATGGGCGTTAGGAGAGATATGAAATCAGGCGTAATACTCTTCTGCCTGAAGTTCGCCTGTCAACATCCTTCACCAGTCAAGAAGTTCAGAGTTCAGACTTTAGCTTGCCGCTGAGGGTTGGGACGCAAACTAAAGTTTGAACTCTGAACTGCTTGAGCGCGCCAACTGATTCAGAGTAACCAGCAGGTTTGACGTTGGCCCTTTGACGCTAACATTCTTGAGTTTCGATCTTAGTCCCACAGTAACCTCAACCGCACCTCGTGAAACGCTAAAAGCTTTTGCCAGTGTTCGGATCAGCTCTTCATTTGCTGCTCCGTCGACCGGGGGAGCGGCCACACGGACTCGCAACAACCCATCGTGTTCACCAACAACTTCGCTTCGCAAAGCTCGCGGCGAGACCTTCACCCTAAAGGTTAGCTTCCCTTCCTTCTCCGTGTAGTCGATCATGAAACGACTCTTGGTATCAAACCGGGAACGGGCCAAGTCCCCGCGCAAAAACAAATACAGAACCGGGAGCGGTAGCGACCGGGTGCCGCCCACAAGCGACGCGCAAAACTGTCGATGGTGGATCCCTTCACGACTGGTTGAAGTCATACGCGCAAAAACCCGGTCGCTATCGCTCCCGGTTCTGTATTAGTC
>JALZOO010000478.1 GCA_030913905.1 Acidobacteriota bacterium | reverse complement strand
ATCCAGAGCTTCGCGCGCGTTGGTAATTTTTTCGGGCGCAGGTTCCGCGGCGGACATTGTTATCTCTAGGGTTATTTAAGTTTAACTACGAGAGCTTAAACGAAAAGATACCAGAGGAAGTTCAAATTCGAGAACCGGGCAGGAGCTTCGGGTTTCGGAAAAACAAACGATCCACGAAATACACGAACCGGCACGAAAAAGACAGGTTGTTCTTTTCGTGCCGGTTCGTGTATTTCGAGGATCGCTTTTGTGGCTTCAGCGTCGTGAGCCGACGTAGTGCCTGGCGAACATTCATGGATAGGGCCGAAACATCAGTTAGGACCAGATTATGGTTGCCAGAGATGCATGCGTACTCTAGTTACATTGACCCAAAGTATCCCCGTGACCTAAATGACCTTGCAACGCCTCAACTGGGATAACTAAAAATTTCTGTGCCTTAGTACCAGGCTTGTGGCAAATCGTCGCTTCTTTGCACTTGCCTGCACTACCAGCAGTGAATAGCGCCTGGACTTCTGAGGCTGACAATGCGCGGTCAATGATTTCAACCTCATCAATTATCCCCTGGAAAGGAAACTGGACCGAGCCTGTCGATGAAGGTGCTTGAACGCCTATAAACAAAGATTCGGTATTGTCACCGTTGCGCGCGGGTTCCAGCCGAGTTGCGACAAGTTGCCCATCAACATAAAGCTCGTAGCCAGCTGAGTGGCGCACGCCCGCTACATGATGAAATTCACCATCATCCACCCGGAAGGGCGACTCAACAGGTTGCCGTGATCCTCCTAAACCAGGTTGGCTGTAACCACACGCGCCTGTACCGCAATCCGTAACTGCAAATTCAAGTCGCCCCACGTCAGACACACGAAGGAAGATAGAAGGGTAAGGAAAGGATTGCTGTTCCTTACCGACAATCGCTCGGAAGCTTGAGCCGAGGTCGCATTTGAACCACGCATCCACCGTTACATCTCCCGTTCCAAAGCGTAAGAGTGTTGAATCCGGCACTTCAACCCGGCCCTCGATGCCGTCAAATTGGAAGGCTTGATCGACCATACCCTGGGCAAAGGTCGCCCCACCTTTCAGCGTGCCATTCTGTTCATTTCCACTGATGTCATTGGCGTTGCCGTCGCCGGGCCACCAAGTAACCAGGTCAGAAGGAGGCGGAGTGCAGTGCTGCGGGAAAGTAACGCCAACGGAGGGGAAAATCAGTAGGGAGATTAAGACTCCCATTAGGACGATTTTGAAAAGGGACTGCCTATGCTTCATTGGTTTTCTCCTGTCAGGAACTGATTGTTTCTCTCCCTCTCCCTTTGGGAGAGGGCCTGATGACCAACTTTCTTACAAGAACTTTGGAGGCGTCGTTTCGACTTTCCTGGGGAACCGAAACGACGCCCTGCTTAGAACATTGCCGCACGATCAACGTGGGTAAGTGCGAAACATTTCTTTTTTTGGTAGCTCTCATTACCATAGGCGCGATTTCCGGCTGTAATGGTGGGTGTAATAAAACTTTTATCTTGATGCATGGCTATCAAGAGGGTGTTTTTCCACGCCCATGGAGCTCAGCGGCATGGGCCGAAAGCAGAGAGGCTACGGACGCTCACGTGACAGGAGACATTACACAACTGCTTTTGCGATGGCGCGAAGGCGATGGAGCGGCGCTGGAACTACTAATGCCGTTGGTCTATGGCGAGTTACGTCGGCTGGCGCGACAGTGCATGCGCCGCGAGCGTGTCGGTCACACATTGCAGACGACAGCCCTGGTGAACGAGGCCTACCTGCGCCTGGTCAAATCCAGCCAGGTGCAATGGCAAGATAGAGCACACTTTTTCGCCGTTGCTGCCCAACTAATGCGACGCGTGCTTGTGGATGAGGCCCGGAAGCGCCAATACAACAAACGCGGTGGCGAATTTACTCGCATCACGTTGGATGAGAGCCTGGTTGCCACACACCAGCGCCAGCTCGATTTACTTGCCCTCGATGAGGCGCTCAATCGGCTTGCTGAGTTCGCGCCACGCAAGTGCCGGGTGGTAGAGATGCGATTCTTCGGCGGCTTGAGCATCGACGAGACCGGGGCTGTGCTCGGCGTGTCTACCGACATCGTGAAGCGTGAATGGCGAACTGCAAAGCTGTGGTTGCTACATGAGTTGAGTTGCAATCACGACAAACTTGGTTAGATCGGTATCAAACTTTCACACTTTCCCGCGGAACAATCCTATGGACCGTAAGCGTTGGGAACAGCTAGAGGATTTGCTGCAGCGCGCGCTGGATGTTGAGCCGGACGAGCGTGCCGCTTTTCTACAGTCTGTTGCGGATGACTCCCTGCGGTCGGAAGTTGAAGCTCTGCTCAGTAAGGAAGCTGACGCCCGCAGCTTCCTTGAATCCCCGGCGGTCGTTTGCGTCGCTGAACAGATACGTCCCGCATCCGCGCTCCCTGCCCGGATTAGTCATTACCGCATCGAAGCGCGCATCGGTGAAGGCGGTATGGGCGAAGTCTATCGCGCGCACGACGAAACTCTTCGTCGCGTGGTCGCCCTCAAGGTACTGCCCGCCGACTTCACCTTCGATCCTGAGCGCGTGCAACGCTTCGAGCAAGAAGCGTTCGCAGCTTCGCGACTCAATCATCCGAACATCATCACAATTTTCGAGATCACCTACGCGGATGGAGCGCATTTCATTGCTGAGGAGCTTGTTGAAGGCGAGACGTTGCGCCATCTACTGACCGACTCGCAGTCGAAAACACCGCGGCCACTCGGTGTCGAAAGAGCATTGGACATTGCCATTCAGATCGTCGCCGCGCTTAAGGCCGCCCATACCGCATGGATCATTCATCGCGACATCAAGCCCGAAAATATTATGGTGCGTGAGGACGGTCTGGTGAAGGTATTGGACTTTGGGATCGCCAAGCTTGATGAAGAGCCACGCGCCACGGAGTCAGAGCAACCCGCCTCAGAAGAAGCCATTGTAGCTGAGTCAGAGACGGAGCCTGTCTCCATGGGGCTGACGATTTCGGGGACGATCATGGGTACGGCGAGTTATATGTCGCCTGAACAGGCGCGCGGCGAACAACTCGACGGTCGCACCGACCTCTTCTCGGTTGGCCTCCTGCTCTACGAGATGGTCACCGGCGAGCGGCTCTTCGGCGGTGTGACGCGGGCCGAAGCGTTGGAGGCCGTGCAACACGTTGACCAGGCCTTGCCCACAAACTTAAGAGGCCATATCCCGAAAGAGCTACAACGGATTATCCGCAGAGCGCTGCGGCGCGACCGCGATGAGCGTTACACCTCAGCGGGAGACATGCTGGAGGACCTTAACCGTTTTAAGCGGCGTCGGGAAAATAGGACGGCTCGAAGAGTAATCGGATTGAGCGCGCTGATAGGAGTCGCAGCAGTCGCGCTGGTCGTCGTAGCCGGTTTTCTTTCAGTGAGTGAAGTGTGGGAAGAGAAGATACTACGCGATGGGCACACTGCGGCAGTACGGCGAGCAGTCTTTTCGCCGGATGGCCGTTTACTAGTTTCAGGAGGCGAAGATCATCAGGTCATCGTTTGGGATTTCGCGCGGCGGGAGCGGTTAAAGACTTTCACAGACCACGCGAAGGAGGTGAACGCAGTTGCTTTCTCGCCGGATGGTGAATGGTTCGCCACCGGCAGTCAGGATCAAACTGTGATCGTATGGGACGCCGCGCGGTTGGAGAAGGCTCTGGTCTTGCAACACAACGGGCCGGTGCACAGCGTCACCTTTTCTTCGGATGGGACTCTCCTGGCTTCGTCGTCAAGTGATCCGAGTTCTGTTTCCACCACTCTCTGGGACACGGTTAGCTGGAAGAAGGTCCGCGAGCTGCCCGATGGCATCTTTCTTGGGGACTATCATTTTCTGGCAAACAATCGTTGGCTCCTGGATGCCACCGGTAGGATGTGGGACTTGAGTACCGGACTGAAGGTGAGGGATTCTCATCCGGACTTGAAAGGTAACTGGGCGTCCGTTTCGCCCGATGGTAAGCGCTGGGTGAGTGTAGATGTTGAAGGTCAGGTGAAGTTTGTTGACCTAACGAATCAGAAATCTCTAAGTGTCCAACGCATCCACCATGACCATGGACGCTCAGTTGCGTTCTCACCGGATGGCAAGTGGTTGGCGACTGCGGCGGAGCGTGTTGTTTTGTGGGATGCGGCGACCTTCACAAGACTCCTACCGCTGGAATACGAGTCGATTGTATGGAGCGTGGTGTTCTCACCCGATGGGCGCTGGCTGGTTTCTACTCACGGCGATGGCGCCATTCTGGTTTGGGACGTGGCGGAGCGCGAGTTAGTAGCCAACCTGAGGGAGCACAGCGGCGGGGTTAGAGCAGTAACCTTTTCGCCCGACGGGAACCGAGTGGCTACGGCGAGTGAGGACCACTCGGTAATCGTCTGGGATGCCGAGAGCGGTCATAAACAAGCAGTGCTGGAGGGACATCGCACGCGAGTTATGGCGGTGGCCTTCTCATCAGATGGCAAATGGCTCGCTTCTACTGATCAGGATAGCAACATCATCCGCTGGGACGTTGCGCAACGCACGCCAAAGTTGACCTTAAGAGCTACGGAATGGGGAGCCAGTTATTGCCTGGCAATCTCGCCTGACGGTCGCACGGTTGCAACGACAAATGCGATCTACGATATTGAAACCGGCCGTCAGCTCACTCCCTCTGACACAAACTGGGCACAGGTATACGGTGCAACTTTTACTCGTGATGGACAGCGCTTGATTGGTGTGACAGTACACGGGGCGATCCTGTTGGCCGATACCAGTGATTGGCAGGTCAAGCGGCAGAAATTGGCTGGTACGCCACTAGTCAGCCTGAGTCTTTCCACCGACGGGAACTATCTGGTTACAGGTGAGGACGGAAAAGCGGTTCGCCTATGGAGCCTGGAACCACTGCGTGAGTTAGCTGTCATCGGCCGGCACGAAGCCCGGATTAAGTCAGTAGCTTTCTCTCCCGACGGAACCCAGGTAGCTTCAGCGGGCGATGACAAAATGATCCGGCTTTGGGACGTCAGCCGGCGCAGACTTATAACCACTATCGGGACGCACACCTCGCCCGTTTACTCCGTCGCGTTCTCACCTGATGGTCAACGGTTGATATCAGGTGAACACGATCGTTCGGTGCGCCTTTACACGCGCCACCGAACACTTTGGGGTTTTCCTCTGAAATGAACGTGGTGTCTACAATGAAATAGAGGATAAGGAAGACGGGCGGAATGCTAAGCGGGACTGATGCCGAATCGAAATCGAGGAATAAAAATGGTAGGCGCGTGGGGACTTGAACCCCAGACGACTACCGTGTCAAGGTAGGGTCAGTGGACTCTTTCATTTTGTTTCTCCTTTAGGGCTAAGTAGAGCAGAGAGGTTTTACTACTTTGTGAGAGATGTTTTGTCGAGTTGCTTACGATAGAACTGAACATCCGGTCTGGTGAGATAAGTATTGAAATGATCGGTTCCCCATCTCTTCTCAAGACC
>JALZOO010000536.1 GCA_030913905.1 Acidobacteriota bacterium | reverse complement strand
TCGCTAAACGACAGACCATACTTCTCCATGAACCGCCGACGCCGCGCCTCGGGAAGTTCGGGCATTGCGGCCCGCACTTGCTGAACAAATTCATCAGCGACGACCAGCGGCGGCAAGTCAGGCTCGGGAAAATAACGATAGTCGTGCGCCTCCTCCTTGGAGCGCATTACGCGCGTTTCCCCGGCCCGCTCGTCCCAAAGCCTTGTCTCCTGATGCAAAGGCTCGCCGGACTCGAGCGCCCGTATTTGCCTGTTAACCTCAAACTCAATCCCGCGCTGCATGAACCTAACGGAGTTAAGATTCTTCAGCTCCACTTTAGTACCAAACTTGTCATCGCCTTTCCGGCGCACAGATACGTTTGCCTCACAACGCAAATTTCCCTTTTCCATGTCTGCATCTGAAGCGCCAACCCATTGCAAAGCCCGGCGAACGTGATTCACGTAATCGTAAGCTTCCCAGGATGAACGAAATTCCGGTTCGGTAACGATCTCGGCCAAAGGAGTACCCGCGCGATTGAGATCGATATAAGAATAACGATCGACATCGGGCAAGCCCTCGTGCACGTTCTTGCCTGCGTCTTCCTCAAGATGTAACCGGGTAATGGTGATTGTTTTTGGCCGCCATTCAACCGGATGCCCCGCATCATCGCGCTCGGCGGTCATGATTTCCAGTTGGCCGTTGGATGAGAACGGCTGGTCGTATTGCGAGATTTGATAACCCTTGGGCAGGTCGGGATAAAAGTAATTCTTCCGCGCAAAAATCGACTTGCTATTGATTTGCAGGCCGAGGGCCAGTGCCGCACGCGTGCCGAGCTCGATAACGCGACGATTCAATACCGGCAATGCGCCAGGCAAACCCAAACAGACAGGACAGGTGTTTGCATTAGGCTCGTCACCAAACCGCGTAGAGCAACTGCAGAAGATCTTGGATTCAGTGCTCAACTGAGCATGAATCTCAAGTCCAATAACTGTTTCCCAGCCGTCGTGCATAAACTGTGTTGTCAGTGGTCCGATGTCAGTCGTCAGTGGTTGTAATGTCCCTCTGCTCCTGCGTCCTGCCTCCTGCTTCCTGCTTCCTGCTCCTGCTCCTGCGTCCTGCTCCTACTTCCTCAGCCATCCGGGGGGCGCGCCGGCGCGACGCGCTTCGTCTTCCAATTCTCTCCAGGTTGCATTGAGTCCGGCGCGTTCCGCTGCCAACTCATTGAAACGGACGATCAGCGCGCTGCGTTCATACGAGTTGTCATACTCAGGAAACGAAGACCCAAACACTGGAACGTTTGGCAAAACTCCGAAAGGATTACCAAAAACGAACGCAGGACCGCCACGTCCCATTGTTCTGCGCTGCCCAAATCCGTATGGGTTAAAGAATACTTGTGCTCTGGACGTGCCTCTCCCAAATCGCGCGCGACCGGAAAGCTGCGGTCCAACGCTATTCGGCGCCGTATACACGCTCGCTCGATTCCTGCCATATCCGCGATAGTGTCGCCTCGCGCCGAAGTTGCCGAAAGAGAATGGAACAACTGTCGAGAATGTATTGAAGGAGCCGCCGCTTTCATTAGCAGGCGGCATCTCCTCTATTGTGGCGCGGAGGTAATTTATTTCCGCGTCCAGTTCGGCCATCTCCGTTCTTAAAGCAGTTGCGCGACTTCGCCAATACGCTTCTGACTCCTCCTCCGTCATCCGCATCCGCTCTAACTCGCGTCCAATTGCTTCCGACTCTGCCGCAGATTGAGCACGCGACTCGGCCAGCGATGGCAGTCCCAGAGCTTTTATCCTTTCGTCGTAAGCGCGCTCACTCTCACGGCGGCGCCGACTGGTCGCTTCCAGATCACGATTCGTAATCGTTCGCTTAGCTGATGACGGCTGCGCAACGTTAGCGGTAGTGGCAACCGATTGTGCCGCCGGCAACTGTGCTCGTCTTAGCAGCGCCCCCGGCTGTTCGTTGTTCGCCCTTTCGGTAGCCGGGATATCGATGGCCTTCATCTGGAGGGTAATCTGAATTCCCTGACCGACTTCGTAAGTTAAGGTGGTAGGCGTGACTACGAAACGAGAGGGAATCTCAATGCGTTTTCCTCCGCGCATCACAATCGTGTAAGCGTTGGCTGTGACCACAACCAAAACCATTAGCAGCACAGTACAGAGAACTCGGCGCACGCGACGCTTGAAATTAAGAAAGTTCGACATCGCTCTACTCCTTGATTTTCGACCAAATTATTGGGGAATCGGATTCTCAGTATAGCATTTGAGGAAAAGCAGCAGCGAATGTAACTTTTTACTGGCTAAAGCCCAGAAAACCTTTGCCAAAGGGCCGAACAGTTTGATATACATCGCTGCTATACGAGAGGTTAATGCGGGCGTTTTGGTTTCTCGCGCTGCGACCGTTTGGCACTCAACCTTTCAGAGAGAGAAGCGAGACTAATCATGGCGAAAACCGTTGCTAAGATTCTTGGAGTGGTTTTGTTGTTGGTTGGCATCCTTGGGTTCACTCATGTGCTTGACGCTCTTGGTGCACATCTAAACCCGGCGCACAACCTGGTACACATTGTCTCAGGCGCGATTGCGCTCTACTTCGGCTTTGCCGGATCGCTAAGTGGCGCAAAAACCTTTTGTATTATTTTCGGGTTAGTCTACCTGGGCCTGGGCGTCGTCGGGCTGGCCCTGGGCGACCTGAACATAGGGCCCTTGATGTTGGGTAAAGTCGACCACGGCATCCACTTGATCCTTGGCGTGATCTTCCTGGCCGGCGGACTGTTTACAAAGCCATAGACGCAGCAGAATTGCGGTTTTAAAAGCTTCAGGTTGCAAGGTCTGGTTCAATAGGAGACGCACACGCGCCCATGAGCCGGGAAGCCTTGCAACCTGATTCATTTTGTAGGGGCATTGCATGCCGTCCATTTGTTTCCTTCGTAAGGACAATGGCGGCAGCCGCTATCGCAGCAGTAGCCACGACGCAGGTGATATAGCGCGGTAAACACGATAGTGTCTCCTTCGCGGTAATAGTCAATACCCTCAGTTAACTCTAATGCCAGGTTTCCTGTCTCTCCGGCCGTTCGTTGTTGCTCTTGAACAATTCGCGCCAGACACTTCGGACAACAGCAGTCCAGACCATCGACGATCTCAACACGCGGCAAATCATTACACCAGCAACTCTCCGCGGAGTTGTTAACGCCACAGCCAAAACTATCCCCGCACATCGAGCAACTCTTCTGGGTTACAGATTCCATTACCTTCAACCCCGCTAGTATTCCAGGCGGCGAAATGCAGTGGCCAATCCGTTCCAGGCAAAAGCTTCTGGATGAATAAGGTGCGCCAACAGTTCGGTGCCGTCTACAACCCTGGGCCCCGGTCGAGCAAAATATGAGTTGGCATCCACGGCAAAAACGCGGCCCTCACGCACCGCCGGGAGATCGCGCCAGCCGGCATAGCTGGCAAGACTGCTCGACACGCCGATCGTCTGTTTGAGGTCATAACCGCAAGGAGTGATGATCATGACTTCGGGTTTCCACTCAACAACGTCTTGCCATTCGATGCGAATTGAATCGCTTCCTTCCTGGGCCAAACCGTCAACCCCTCCGGCGATACGCACCATCTCCGGCACCCAGTGCCCGCTGCAATAGACGGGGTCCAGCCATTCCATGCAAAAGACACGAGGTCGATCTGTTAGGTCCCGCGTCACTGCCTCTATTTTTTCGAGTCTTGCGCGCGACGCTGCAATCAACACCTCAGCATTCTTGCTATGCCCAGTTGCTTCGCCTAACTCACGGAGATTATCGAAAATCTGTTCTATGGAGTTTGGTGTCAACCAAAGGATTTGCGGCTTCTTGGGAAGCAGATTCAGAGCGTGAGACACTTCGTTCCCCGAGGGCGCGCATACCTGACATAAGTCCTGCGTCAGGATTATGTCCGGTGCAAGCTCTTGCAGGAGTTTCTCATCCACCTCATAGATGCTCCGTCCGTCTCGCAACCGCGCGCTGACAGCCACATCAATCTCGCGCTGGGTCATCGTCTCGATGGGAAGGGCTGCGCGAACGACTATAGGCTTCCCTCTTATTTCGGCTGGATAGTCACACTCGTGCGTGATTCCGACCAGTTGGTCAGACAGCCCCAAAGCGCACGCCATCTCCGT
>JALZOO010000468.1 GCA_030913905.1 Acidobacteriota bacterium | reverse complement strand
AACTAATTCTGTCATCCCGCGCGGACTAGTGCACGGGCGCGATCAGGATCAATTGGATTCGACCAGACGCCGTCATTCTTTATTGAAGAGCCGACGATGAATGCGTCTGCATCCGGATAATTGATGATGTTCTCCGTTGTGATTCCAGAGCCCACTATGGTCGGGACGGAGACTGCGCGGGCGATGGAGTTCACTTCGTGGGCTTCGGCAGGTTGACGGGTAGCGATGCTGGAGGGTTTCACTGTCGACGAGCACGCTGTCGCCGAGAAAATGCTCTGCGGCCTTAGCTGTTTCGGCTATGGCAATATCCTTTGCTGTTTCGACCAGGTCAAGTTCTGCAGTGATCGCGCCGTCGGCGATAAGTGCGAGGCCGTGATCGTTGCGGAGCAACGATCACCTGGAGTTTGGACATAAATCGTTCAAGTATCAGCATAGAGAGCCAGGTTTTTGGCGAAGTTGTGATTGAGGAGAGGTGAAACAGACGTTTCGTTGCTCTCTTTTCGTAGGAGTGTCAGCATGTCGAGGAAGGAGGCCCGTTTGGAATGCTTTCTCCAGATTGGCTGAGCGACGTAGTCGTTCGTGCGTCCGGGACCGAACTCCCGTAATGCTGCGAGCAAGACCATGCTATACGAAGCTACTGCCAGAGCGGGGTGACGAGGCACTGATTGTTGGTTGCGGACCTGAGCTTGCCCGACTCCGAGAATGTCTTTTTCATCACGATGATTAACTTCGATCTGCCAGCGATCAAAACAGGCTTCGACCAGCAGCCTGGTCGAGGTCACCAGATCAGTCGACAAGAAATAAGCCGGTCGTCGGTAGAAGGTGCGCGAATGTTTGGAGAGTTTGTAAGGCACAGGAGCGATCACGATCAGGCGCAACTTGCGTGTTCCGGCTCCACGCTTCCACAAAACTTCTTTCACTTCTTTGTATCTCACAAGGCGCTTCTTGCCTCCGATATAAACCCAGAGCCTAATCCATGCCGTCTCTTTCTGCTCACGCACCTGTTCAGGAGTGAAGATCTGCTGGTCGTATTTGCGGCGCTTGCCAGCAGGCGCGCGAAAGCAGAGTCGAGCATCCTTGCGGCAGCGCGCTATTATCTCGGTGCGCTCCAACTCGGCCTTGAAAATGGTCTGGTTGCAAAAGCTTCCGTCAGCCACCATCAACAGCAGACGATCGGCTCCACCTCTCTGATCCAGGTCGGCGCGCAGACCTTGAGTGACCCCGAGCGATTGAGTCGACAGATTCTGCTCCTTCTTCAGACGCTGATACTCCTTGAGGTCCTGGTCGTTTGCTCGCTTCCCCGGCTTCTTAAGAACTGGCGCTTCCTGGAACCTCACCGGAAAGGCTCGCGCCGGATAATCTCCTTCACGATGATGCTGGAACAGAAGCGACACCTGCAGGAAGCGCAGTCCAAAGATCAAGTTGACATGAAAGGGAGGCGACAGCGGATCACGCTGCCACGACGCACTTTTGATCTTCTTACCGGTCTTTTTCAGCTTCGTGTCGTCGATCGCAGCCACGACAGGTCCCTTAGCATACCGGTCCAGGTATTCATCAATGACCGGTTCGAAGAGTCGATCCGCCTCCCAATGCGAGCGCGAGAAGAGCTTGTAATCCGCGCTCCAGTCCCGATCACTGCGCCCCAGCACACAAAGCGTGCGCGAGATGGTGCGACGCCCCATGACACAAGCCAGGGCCAGAGCATGGTCGATCGCTCGCTGGCGAGTCCGAGCCTGCGGAAACACCCCACCCCAACCGCGCGCGAGCAGGAAATGAAGCCGTTGGATGAGCATCGCTACGCCCCTCCTTTGAGCCCAAAGACATTCTTATCGGGACGCACGAAGCGATCACCACGATTGACCTTTTTGGTGAGAGTCGAAACGATCGACTCTCGTTCGAGCTTGACCCCGTGCAACTTCTCGACACGCTCAATTATGTCGGACACGTGGAGCGGTTTGCCGGAACGCTGGAGTACGTCCAGGACCATTCCAATCTGCGACGTACCTTTCGGTGCGGCTGGCTCTTTGCGCTGTGCTCCTTCACTCTGTAATCTTTTGACTGCTCTCAGTTGTGCTTCAAGCGAGACCTCGAGAGCGCGAAAAACCGCAGCCTCGATTTCATCCTTTTCCATCGCGGCATCCTCCTCTGCCGGCCCTTCGGGAGCCGACGAATGTGATGCGCGCACTCTAACACAACACGCGTACGTATGTCAATGTCTTCAACGACTTACGTACCTTAAATGTCCAAACTCCAGGTCGCAACTCTGAAGGAGTTGCGACGGTCTTGCGAATTTCGAACCACGACGCAACTCCTTCAGAGTTGCGTCTCTCGTCAATTGGCAAAAGTGTACCCAGGGTTTCAAAGCAAACCCTGGGCTGGAGTTTGCGAACGCTTTCAGCGTAAGCGGACTGGTACCTTAGGAGAATTGTTATGAAAAAGACACTTCAGTTT
>JALZOO010000465.1 GCA_030913905.1 Acidobacteriota bacterium | reverse complement strand
GGCTGAGTTAACTTCCCAACAGTCATAACGGTCTGCGAAGATTTCCATCAGCAACTCTCGGATCTGATCGTCGTCGTCTATGACGAGGATTTTTGGGGTGCTGACTTTGACGGCTTCGATCTTGTCAGCGCTGCTCAGCGGCCGGGGAAACAAGCCCTCGTCGCCCGCAATGCGCAAGACTTTTTTGTATGGGTTAGACATGTGAATCCAACACCTCTCACGGTAGACCCCCTGGATTTCAAGCAATAACTGTTAGCTGCTCGTCTGGACTATCAAGGTAACGTTGAGTCCGCTTTGCCTCATCAATCAGACCGATCAAGATCTGTCCCGGGTTCAAGATGTCTCCTGGCTCCGTTAAGTAAGCGCTGGCTCCGGCCTGCACACGCTGATCCTGCGTGATCTCAAGAACGGCGGTGGAATACATGACAATCAGCTTTTGTGGGTACAGCTGGCGGAGTTGATGACACAACGAGAGTCCTATTCCATCCGGACATAAACGGTTGAGTAAGAAGACGTCGAATTCTCTGGACTCTACCTGGTGCAAAGCAGCAGCGTGGCACTCCACACCTGTTACCCGGAATCCTGATTGAGCCAGTGCCGAAGAAATGGTTGTTCGGATGTCGTAGTGATCTTCCACCAAAAGGACTTCGCCTTCCGTTGGAGTAGTTTGAGTGGAGTTTTCAACGTTGGTTGCAAGAGTCTCCTCAATCTGCTGAGACTCGGACGCAAGTAATGCGTTTCGCACCGCTTCCACAACCTGACTGGGACTGTTTGAGGATTTTGAGAGCACGACTGTAGCGCCTTCCTTCCATGCCTGCTGTTGCCAGGCGGAATCAGAAAAGATGACCACAGGCAAAGCCCAAAACAAAGGATTCGCGCGCAGCCGCTTCAGCACCTCGATGCCATTTATCTTTGGCATCGCCAAATCCAACACGACCAAATTGGGTTTGATACGATTAATCAATTCAAGTCCGCTCTCCCCATCGAACGCAATTTCTACTTCAAATCCCTCGGCAATAAACTTGTTTCGGTAGACGCTTACGAGTACCGGGTGGTCCTCGATGATCACGATCTTTTTCATCTTGATTTCTCCTAGTTCCCCTTAAGTTACTAACTGCCCTTCAGTCTCCAGCAGCGCGGTCAGAAACATGTCGATGCGCTCAAAACCAACTGCGACTTGAGCGGCTATCAGTTCAGCGCTAGCCAGATTCCCCTCGCGTCCCATGCGCTCCAATTCACGCAACGGCGCGACTACGGCGAGCATGCCGCAATTAGCGTTCATCCCCGCGCACCCGTGTGCGAGCTGAGTCACGTCCCCAGCAGACCCCGAGCGGATTGCTAAAATCAGTCTGTTCAACTCTTCAGCCATCTGGTTTCGGTAAAACTCTACGAATGCAGGAGGAATTTGACCTTCTTTGCCGACCGCATCGAGCAGCCGCTCTTTGTCAACTGGAGGTAATGTTTCCTGGACGGAAGCTCCGAAGTTGGCTTCAACCTTTCCGGCGGCCCGAAGGGACCATTGTTCCAGCGCCCTTTTAAGATCATCAGTTTGAATTGGCTTTGTGATGTAATCATCCATGCCGGCAGCGATGCACTTTTCGCGATCTCCCATCATGGCGTTGGCAGTCATGGCGATGATTGGAGTGTGTCTGCCGCCTGTGATGATCGCTTCCCGGCTACGGATTTCCGCGGTCGCTTCATAGCCATCCAACTCCGGCATTTGGCAGTCCATCAGCACCATGTCGTACCCACACCGCTCCAAAGCCTTCAGTGCCGCGAAGCCATCGTCGACAACATCGGCGCGGTAACCCAGCTTCTCAAGTTGTCGTACTGCCACTTCCTGGTTGATGACATAATCTTCGACGAGCAGTATCCGCACACTTGATTTCGTTTGTGCATCGACGTCGCCCAGCGTATGTGGCGTGACAAGCTTGGACGGCGGAAACAAAGTAGACTGGTCTGCGCTGCTGAGCGGCTGCTGCATTCGCGCGGTAAACCAAAAAGTTGAGCCCTGGCCAGGCTCGCTTACAAACCCGATCTCGCCACCCATCAATTCGACAAGTTGCTTTGAAATCGCCAGGCCTAAACCGGTGCCGCCATATTTACGTGTCGTCGATCCGTCTGCTTGGGTGAAGGGCTGGAACAATCGGGGCCGGACGTCTGACGGGAGCCCGATGCCCGTGTCCTTGATAGTGAAGCGCAGAATCGTGCCGGCGTCCGCATTCGTGTCTTGTGTGACTTGAACCAGAACCTTTCCCACTTCGGTAAACTTAATGGCATTGCCTATTAGGTTGGTGAGGACTTGTCGCAATCTTCCGGCATCGCCGCGCAAGCTGGCCGAAACATCGCGGTGTACTATCGCCGTTAGTTCAATGCGTTTGTTGTGCGCCTGTTCAGAAAGTAGTTCGATAACGGACTCAACTGTGTAACGAATATCAAAGTCCGAGATCTCGACGGCAAGTTTTCCTGCTTCGATCTTCGAAAAGTCGAGGATGTCACTTAAGATCGCGAGCAGGGAATCGCCACAAACCTTAACCGTCTGGGCCATCTTCCTCTGCTCGGGACAAAGTTTGGTATCAAGCAGCAAGCCGGCCATACCGATAACGCCATTCATGGGTGTGCGAATCTCATGACTCATGTTGGCAAGGAACTCCGATTTGAGCCGCACTGATTCCAACGCCGCATCGCGTGCGTGTTCGAGTTCCACCTCGATTAGCTTGCGCGCCGTGATGTCGCGAATGTTGCACTGAATAACTTGATGACCGTCTTCTTCATAGACGTTGCTGACAAACTCCACTTGCCGGAGCTTTCCCTCTGTGGTTTGGAGCGGCAAATTCTCGTAGCGGAGATAGCCTTTCGCCTGCAACTCTCGAAACGCGTTTTGGCTGGCCTCCTTATCACTGAACAGACCAATTTCCCAAAGCTCCTTCCCCAGAAATTCCTCGGGTAAGTAGCCCAGTAACTCGGTCATAAATGGATTCACGTCGGTGATTCTTAGAGTGACTCCATCAAGAATGAGTATCCCATCACGCGCTGCCTCGAAGAGCCGCCGGTAACGAATTTCTGAAGTCCGCAGCCCTTCTTGCGTCCGTTTGCGCTCAGCGATCTCGATCCTCACTCCCAGGTCGCAGAGCGGTTCGCGCACCGTTTCGACTGTGTCTTGGGAGTAACCCAGAGCACGATTCTCCCGCAATTCGAGATTAGACTTTTCAACTATCATCTCAGTTCTTAGCCTTCTCAAAGAAAGCAGACTTAAAAGATTCAACTCGCATGTGCTTATGGAGATGTTTTTACTGTTTCATTTCGTCCAGGACTTATCCTGTGTGCTCACGTTGCAAAGGCAACAAAGAAGATGTGGGACGAAAAGGGCGGAAGGGATTACTTTTGACCCAGCATAAAACCCCGGTCAGACTCTCTTGCAGCGGCCTTAGGCCGCACGCTTTCGTCATGGCATTCATTGTGCCAAGAAAAAATAACCGACCAGAGATTTGGCAAACAGCCGTGACAAGAGTGAGCAGTCCTAAAACTTACTCACTCCCGGGCGTTACCGCAGATCGCATTCAACTCCTCATCAGTGCTGTTCGACCTGCGAATCCAGCACTTCTCTGACTTTGCGCGCGACTGCGGCGGAGTCGAAAGGTTTTTGCATGAAGTTAAGTTTCTCGTCCAGCAGACCGTGACGGACAATCGCATCGTCGGTGTACCCGGACATGAAAAGAACGGGGAGATTAGGGCGAAGCTCAAGTACACGCTCGGCCAGCTCGCGACCGCTCATCTGGGGCATGACGACGTCGGTAATCAATAACTTGATGTCACGCGCGAGGTCTTTCGAGATCGCCAGAGCTTCCTCGCCATTTGTGGCTGCGAGCACGACATACCCCTGGTCCTCCAGGATGTGCTTCAGGATTGCCCTCACTTGTTCTTCATCTTCCACCAGCAGAACTATCTCCGTTCCCTTCGGAGCCAATTTTGAGACAACTACCTCATCATCTTCAGCCACGTCATCGACGCGTGGGAGATAAACTTTAAACGTGCTTCCCCTTCCTACCTCGCTGTAGACCCAAATGTTTCCGCCGCTCTGCTTCACTATGCCGTAAACAGTGGCCAGTCCCAGGCCCGTGCCGTGGCCGGAGTCCTTAGTCGTAAAAAAGGGCTCGAAGACTCGCGGCTGAACTGCGGCATCCATTCCACACCCGGTATCGCTTACAGCGAGCATCACGTAGCGGCCCGCCACGGCGGCATGTCGCCGCGCATACTCTTCGGAATGCACGACATTGCGTGTCTCGATCGTAAGTTTGCCTCCCTTCGGCATGGCATCGCGCGCATTCACTATCAGGTTTAGCAAGACCTGCTCGATCTGCCCCGGGTCAGCTTTCACTTTACCAAGCACAGGAGAGGTGATGGTTAGAAGGTCGATATCTTCGCCTATCAATCGCCGCAGCATCTTTTCCAGATCGGTCACTGCCTTGTTGAGATCAAGAACTTTGGGCTGGAGAATTTGTTTCCGACTAAAGGCCAGCAACTGGCGGGTCAGTGCGCTGGCGCGATCGCTGGCCTTCTTGATTTCCTCAATACTGGATCGATGAGGACTTTCTTGCGGCAACTTGCCCAATAGAATGCTGGAATAGCCGCCGATCACCGTCAGAAGGTTATTAAAATCATGGGCCACACCGCCGGCCAGTTGGCCGATCGCCTCCAGCTTTTGCGACTGGCGGAGTTGTTCTTCGCTTGACAACAGCGCGGCTTCCAGGCGATTGCGTTCGGTAATGTCATGGGCGAGGATAAGGTCGGCTTGCCTATCATCAAACACCAGCAAGTGAGAATTGATTTCTACTTCAATGATGGTGCCGTCTTTTTTGCGGTGTTTCCATATCCCCATAGTTTCAACGCCGGTGGAACTCCTGGCGACGGCTTCGTAGAGAGCGGGTATGTCCTCAGCCGGACGAATGTCTTTGATCGTCATGGCCAGGAATTCTTCTCGTGAATAGCCGTAGTGATGCACGGCTGACTCATTAACAGCGAGGAATGCGAGTGTTTCCAGATCGTAAACCCACATTGGTTGCGGGTTGCTTTCAAAAAGAAGGCGGTATCTCGCTTCGCTCTCTCGCAGCTCTTCCTCAGCGCGCTTGCGTTCAATACCATGCGAGATGAGATCGCCGACCGACGCGAGGGCGTCGAGCGTATCTTCGGCAAGTTTCTCTTGCGAGAACATTGCCATGACACCGAGCAGCCGATCCTCCAAAAGTAAAGGGTATCCGGCAAAGGCAACCATTCCCTCTCGCCTGGCCCAATCTTTATCGCCGACTCGCGGATCGGTCTGCACCTCGTTTGTAATGTGAGGCACACGCTCTTGGGCGATCTTGCCAATCTTGAACGAGCCCACCGGTACTCTGGAGTGCGGTCCATCAATATGGGTATACATTCCAGAACTCACCCGCAACTCCAGCATCTCTTCCTCGCGATTAAGAGTCCAGATACGGGCAAAGGCCGCCCCGAGGTGTTCGACCATTGCTGTGGCACATGACTCGAGCGTTGCCCCTAAGGGCGCATGACTCATAGCCAGCGCGGCGCTGACGTCAGCTCGGAATAATGCATGAGCTGCCCGGCGAGCTCGTTTTTCTTCGACGCGTTTGCGCTCGGTGATGTCCTCAACGGAGCCTTCAAAATAAAGCGTTTCACCGTCTTCATTGCGGACCGCGCGCCGGTTCAAACTTACCCAAAGTTTTTCGCCGCCTTTTCGGTAGGCCTCCATTTCAAAGCCCACCAGAACGCCGGCTTCCTCCTGTAATCGGCCGGCCTCTGCGCGATCTTCGGGATTAACATACAGTTGATGTGCGAGGTCGGTGACGGTCGCGATCATTTCTTCGGGAGAGTCGTAACCGAGAATTCTAGCGAGCGCCGGATTAGCGGTAAGGACCCGCCCATCAGAAGTAGATTGAAACAATCCCTCGGTAGCATTCTCGAAAATCGATCGATACTTTTCTTCGGTCGCCCGCACCTGCGCGTAGAGAGAGGCGCTCTCAAGGGCCGCAGCCGCGGTGCTGGCGAGAATGGTTAACGCTTTCATTTGTCCCAGCGTGAAAGGACGCAAGCGGTTAGTCACGTTTAGATTAATAATGCCGACCAATCTGTTCGCCACCTGCATGGGCACAGAGACAGCGGAGCGAATTTCTGGTCTCGGCCAAAGCGCGACGAACCGCTCGTCGTGAACCTCTCCGTTAAGGATCAAAGGCACGCGCTCGCGTGCGACCCAACTTGATATGCTCTTCTCAAGAGGTACACGCTCACCGAGCAGACGCTCTCTCCTTTCGCCGCGGACCATTGCCACATAAAGCTCCGTGCCATCATCGGTGGGGAGAAGTATGGAAACCTCGTCGGCATCGCTCTGCTCCAGGGCGGCATCGGTGAGTTTGCTTAGCACGGTTTGAGGATCGAGCGTGAAAGCAATCGTTTCGCAGAGCCCATGGATGCCTATGGTTTCGCGTAGTTGGAGGTTTTCCAGATGCAGGTGCCTGACATTCATGGCGCGCGTCAGCACAGGCATCAACGTTTGCATACGGAAGGGCTTGAGCACGTAATCAAACGCGCCTATCTGCAATGCGTCGACCGCGGATTGAATCGTGCCCTGACCGGTCACGATAATGCCGACCAGATGAGGATCAATTTCGAGAGCGGATTTGATTAAAGCGATGCCATCCATTTGAGGCATCATCAGATCTGTCAGTAGCAGATCGAAGTCTCGTTCGCGCAACTCAGCGAGCGCTTCGCGCCCGGAACCACAACCGGCGACCTCATAACCATGCCTCAGAAGCGATTCAATGAGAACGCTTCTCAGTCGCGGTTCGTCGTCAACAACTAGTATTTTTCCGACCGGCGCCTTCGACCAGGGCCCGGTGGTAGTCGGTACCTTTCTTTCAAATTCCTTGACCTGCTCGCTCATGCGGCTACCTCGATGCCTTCGTCAGTTGCCGGTAAGGTGACGCGCACGGTCGCACCTTTCCCCGGGCTCGTCTCGATCTCTATTGTTCCGCGGTGCTCCTCCACTATGCGGCGACAAATAGCTAAACCGAGTCCAATACCTTTGCCTTCGGGCTTGGTCGTGAAGAACGGCTCCCAAAGCCTCGGCAGGTCGCCTTTCTGGATCCCGGTCCCGGTATCGGAGAATTCGACTATCGCCGTTTGAGCGCCGGCCATAGCTCCCGCGCGACTTCTAACCGTTAGTGTTCCGCCCTCGGGCATGGCGTCGCCCGCGTTGCTTATCAAGTTCAGGAATACTTGGCGCAACTGTTGCCGGTCTGACTGAACGGTGGGAACAACAGCCGCAAAATCCCGCACGATATCTATCTTGTGACTGCGCAGGTGATACTTAATAAAGTCGAGCAAGTTGCCTAACTCTTCGCGAAGATCCACAGTAGCGATTTGCCGATGACTGCGCCGGCTAAAGAGCAAAAGGTTGCTAACCAGAGTGGCCATGCGGTCCACTTCCTGCTCAATCACCAGCAACGATTGGCGATTGGGATCATCCGCGGCTAGCTGGCCAACAAGAACCTCTGCGTGCAGGCAGATTGTCGCCAGCGGATTATTTAACTCGTGAGCGACGCTCGCTGCTAACTCGCCCATTGTGGCCAGCTTCGAGGCCTGCCAAAGTTGTTGGGTCATCAAGGCCAATTCATGTGTTTTGTTTTGTAGCTCGGCAACGGCTCGCTCTTCGGCCAGCTTTCGCTCAGTGATATCACGGATGTTGCACTGGATTACCCGGTTTTCACCTGCGAGATAACTGTTACTCACAAATTCCACCTGTCTTATGAGTCCCTCGCGAGTCTCGAGCGGCAGGTTTTCATAACGTATGTATCCTTGCTCCTGCAATTCGGCGAAGGCGAGCTTTGAAGCGACGATGTCTTTGAAAGGGCCTATCTCCCACAGTTCCTTGCCCGACAACTCCTCTTTGGAAATGCCGAGCATTTCGATGAGATAGGGGTTCGCGTCCATAATCTGCCCGCTATCTGCGTCGAGAATGAGAATGCCGTCCTTCGCAGATTCAAACAGCCGCCGGTAGCGAAGCTCCGAAGCCTGTCGCGCCTCCTCAACGAGTTTGCGATCAGTAATATCTTTTTTGGATAAGAGTATGTATTTAACACCGCCTCGATCGTCCCGGATAACTTGCGTCGAAATATCCACGGGAACAAGAGAGCCGTCTTTTCTTCTGCGTACCGACTGGAAAGTTGAATGGCCGGATTTGATCACTTCATCGAAGAACTTCTTCTCCTCTTCAATCCGGCCAGCAGGTATGATCAGATCATTTAGCCCTCGACCTATGGCTTCGTCTTTGCTGTAGCCGAATGTATGCTCAGCACCCTTGTTCCAATAGACCACGGTGCCTTGCGAAGAGAGCGCCACCATGGCATCCGGGGAGTTGTCCAGGAGCTCAATTGCAATCTGTGAATTGTCCGGGACCATTTTGAGCTCTTTGGCTGCTACGAAAAAGGGAAGAAGGACGCCGCTTTCGCCCCAAGGCAGCGTCCTTCTTCATGGCGCGTGTCCCCTAAAATCAAGGTTCACGCGATTTGAAAAACTTTATCTTTTCAGCTCGGGGAGAGCCGTGGTCCGTCCCGATCTGATTTTCCAAGAAGGCTAGATAGTTCTGACACTAATGACGACGCGCGCAATGAGTTACTGTCGCCCGTTACCTTCATGCCGTTATTCGATGCCTCATGCTTTTGCCTGCAACGCAGCAGGTGCGAAGAGGATTTCCACCGTCTCTCCACGCAATCCGACCCTCTTTAATTCGGTCAGGCAAACCTCCGCAAGTTCGCCCGCCAGTTTTGCCGCCTCTTCGGTTGGCGGAATAGCATCCACATCAAGCAGATGGTTCTTGATGGCGGTTGTTAGTTTCTGGCCAGCATAGTTAGTAGCCATGATCTGCCTCTCTAGTTAGGCTATCCGTTTATCGTTGACCGCGTATTGCGATCTTTCCTAAGCCGCACCTTTGGAATAGTTGGGACAAAGACGCCGCCCTCGCCCCTTGGGCGGCGTCTTTATCCACACGCGCGCACCGTGTTGCCGGGCGCGCGATCTTTTTCAAATTTGCTCGGCCATGAGACGGCTTCCCTTGGTTAACCGGCAGCAGCTTTAGTGGCCTGGCTGATGCGGCCTCGTACCAGGTTCAAAACGTCCTGGGCCAGAAAGGGCTTGTAAAGCACAGTGAAGTCTCGTTGGTCGCAAAGGATCTGCAACTCATCTGAAAATCCACCGCCAGTCATCAAAATAATATGGGTCAACGGAGCTTGCGTTTGAAACTCTAAAGCGAGCTTGAAACCGTCATCTTCGCCGAGCATGTAATCGAGCAAAACAACACTCGGACTGCGTTGGTAAAAAGCGAAACGGGCCTGCGGCCCATTTTCCGCGATCAGAATCTCCCACCGTTCCTGTCTCAGCTCGGCCGCTAGAAAGAACAGGAGGTCGTGATTGTCATCGACGATGAGAATTGTCCTCGTTTGCCGCGCCACCGGCTCTGCACCGCCGGTACACACTATGGAAAGACTTTCGTTAGCCTCGTTTACTGAAATACTCACTTGCGCGCCCGGCAGAATGTCACCGCGAGCCACCATGGTTGCCAGCGGTTGCGTAAGCTGGCGGTGAATCGTGCGTTTGAGTTCCCGGGCGCCGTATTCACGGCTTATTCCCTTGTGCAGCAGGAATTGTTTCGCACCGTCAGTCACATCAATTGAGAAATACCGCTCACCAAGCCGCAAGTTGACATGATCCTGCAACGCACGAAGGTCGTGCTCGAGAATCATTTCTATGGCGTTGGAATCAAGCGGGTTGTAAGTAACAACAGCATCGATGCGATTA
>JALZOO010000459.1 GCA_030913905.1 Acidobacteriota bacterium | reverse complement strand
GTTCAACAACTGGGCGGACCGGGCAGGCTTGTTTCTATCAAGTCGCGCGGGTTACGCAACCAGGATACGGCTGTCTTGATTGATGGCATCCGCTTTCGCGACGCTACCACCGGTGACGCAACAAGCTTCTTAAGCGACTTTCTTGTTACCAATCTCGACCGGGTTGAAGTTCTTCGCGGATCGGGATCATCGCTCTACGGCACAAATGCGATCGGCGGTGTTATCAACATCGTGACCGACGAAGGCGGCGGTCCGACCCACGGCAACATCCTGCTCGAAGGTGGTGGGCTCGGACTCTTTCGTGGACGCGCACAAGTTGCGGGCGGCACTAGCCGATTCATTTACAGCGCGGGGGCAACTCATCTGAACGTGGCCCGCGGGATAGACCGTGATGATGCAGCCCGCAACACAAGCGGCCAGGGACGCGTCGTGTTGCGAATGTCACCTACGGCGACACTCTCCGGGCGTATTTATGCGGGAACTTCTTTTGTGCAACTGAACAACAGTCCGGATGTCATTGGGACGCTGCCCCCAATCGGGATCATTGATGCGCGTCCGCTCTCGCGCGCTGAGCTGCGACGTTTTGAAAGCGGCGTTCCGGTGACTCAATTACAAGTCAATGGAGCTACGTTTATTCCAGACGCAAACGACCCTGACGCTTCGGCGGCGAGTCGTTTTTTCAACGGCGCAATCACGTTTGGGCACCGTCCATTGGAAGAGTTTGGCTACAGTCTTTCTTATCAGGGGCTTGCCACGCGGCGCTTGAACAGTAACGGCCCGGCCAGACAACCATTTGGCGGTTCGACATCCACCGAGGACGACGGCCACATCCACACGCTGAATGCGCGCACCGATTTCCGCCTCGGCAAACATAACTTCATCAATGCCGGCTACGAATTTGAAACCGTGGCTTTCTTGAATCGCTCACTCTCATCCAACACGGCCGATAACTCTTCGACGGACGTTGTCGAGCGCAGCAACACGTTCTTTGTGCAGGATCAACTGCGATTCCTGGAAGATCGCCTACAACTCTCGGCGGCTTTTCGAGCCCAAATGTTTTCCTTGAACCATCCGACGTTCACACCCAGTGCAGGCGCACCTTACGCCGGCATCGCATTTGGCTCGCCGGGAAGCGCCTACACTGGAGACGGGTCAATTTCTTATTTGTTCCGCACAACACACACCAAGCTGCGTGCACATATCGGCAATGGCTATCGCGCTCCTTCGCTGTTTGAAAGGTTTGGGGCATTTTTCTTTGGCGGCTTCTTTTCACCGGCGGGTGATCCGCGACTTCGGCCCGAGCGTTCAATTGCATTTGATGGAGGAATCGATCAGTCTCTCCAGGATAATCGGCTCCGCTTGTCTGCTACCTATTTCTATACACGACTTCAAGAAGTAATCGGCTTTGATCTGTCCGGCAAGATCAATCCGCAAACCGATCCGTTCGGTCGCTTCTTTGGCTATCTGAATACTGGTGGGGGACTCGCGCGTGGCCTTGAGCTATCTGCCACCGCCTCCCCCACTCGTATGCTTGATGTTTTCACGAGCTACACATATACGAACAGCGACCAGCGCACGTCCCAAATTGACGGTAGCGGCATCATCAGCTCGCTCGTAATTCCGGACCACCAGTTCGCCGCTGTCATCACTCAACGCATCGGACACCGCGTGTTCGTCAATCTTGATCTCACGGCCACGAGCAATTATCTTGCGCCAATCTTCGACGCGAATACCTTTGCCAGTCGTGCCTATCGTTTTCGTGGATTGGTGAAGGCGGACATAGGCGCAAGCTACAAACTGCCGCTTACAGAATCGCGCTCCCTGCGCTTCTTCGGCTACGTGGATAATCTCTTCAACCGGGACAACTTTGAGAGCGGCTTCCGCACGCCGGGACGCACCGGTCGAGGAGGCGCGTCGTTTAGTTTCTGATTCGTTGGAGGAGCACAGAGAAAAGTTAGAACACCTCAATCGGTATCAGAACCGGGAGCGGTAGCGACCGGGTTGTTTGTGAGGAAGCTACCTGAGCGAAGATGGCCAACTTCAATTTCGTCTGAGGTAAAGAAGACCCGGTCGCTACCGCTCCCGGTTCTGATACCGATGACGTGAAGCAACTCTTTGCGCAAGATACAGGAGAACAAAGACATGGGAGCCCCGCAACAGATTGTTTCGTTTCTGCCTTCAGCCACGGAGATGG
>JALZOO010000457.1 GCA_030913905.1 Acidobacteriota bacterium | reverse complement strand
GAGTAGCGGTATCAACTATAAGGTATATCTCGGTAAGACGGATGGTTCGCCAGCTATTCTGCTCGGAGACGGTTACGGTTTTGGTTTGTCACCAGACGGCAGGTGGGTTGTCTCGATCCTCTCTTCGCCGCCCCAGTTGGTTTTGCTTCCAACCGGCGCCGGTCAACCAAGACGACTCGAGCGTTTTCAAATAGAGCAATATGGTTACGGCGCGTCCTGGTTGCCCGATGGCAAGGGCATTGTTTTCATCGGCAAGGAACCAGGACATTTCCAACGCAGCTATGTTCAAAACGTTGATGGCGGACCTCCGCGAGCGGTTACGCCCGACGGGATCTCCGGCAGTCTCGTTTCACCTGATGGAAAACTTGTTTTGGCCCAGGATTCAACCGTGAGAAAGGTCCCGTCAATTTATCCTTTGGATGGTGGCGATCCGCGTCCCGTCCCCGGGCTTACCGAGGGTGATCGAGTGCTTCGCTGGGGAATAGATGGGCGGTCTCTTTTTGTCTGCCGCTACCGGGAACTGCCGGTCCGGGTTTTCAAGCTGGATGTAAATACGGGACATAAGGAACTTTGGAAAGAGCTTGCACCAGCTGATCCTGCCGGCATATTAGGCGCCATCAATCCCCAGGTAACACCCGATGGCAAATCATACGTTTACGCCTTTACTCGATATCTTTCTGACCTCTATTTAGTCGAGGGCCTCAACTAACCTATACTCGCGACTCACGATCATTTGCAGCACATCAACGGAACAAAGACGTTCCTGATCGATGCCGACACCCGCGCCCAGACAAGAGATTGTCAGGCGCCAGGCCCCTCGGTTTAGTTGAAAAAATTTGATGTTGCGTTTAGACTCCGGCACAATCCTCAAAACTGCGAGTGAAAACTGCGAGCGAAAAGCTTCGTTCAGCATCAAGGACGTATCACCCTGGTTCTCTTTTGAAAGGAGTTCGTTTCCATGCAAGAGCTCGATTCTTTGCGAGAAGTCGAAAATCTCCGGTTCAGATTTCAAATGAATAATCGTTTGCGGCTTGAATCTTTGGCGGAGCTGTCAAAGGTATTCCGTGAATTCGGAGAGCCAATTAGCGACAACTTGTTGTCATCTCTCGTATTTGCCTTACCTCAGGAACTAGTTAGTAATGGGCATAGCTACGCAAAGGAGGGGGGTGGCCCATCATTAAAGGCTGGAGCAGGCGGGCCGCCGCAGCCGGGACCAGGTTTGCCGCCGGAGTCTCCGAAGCCGGGACCGGGTTTGCCGCCGGAGTCTCCGAAGCCGGGACCGGGTTTGCCGCCGGAGTCTCCGAAGCCGGGACCGGGCTTACCGCCGGAGTCTCCGAAGCCGGGACCGGGCTTACCGCCGGAGTCTCCGAAGCCGGGACCGGGTTTGCCGCCGGAGTCTCCGAAGCCGAAGTACAGTGCGTGAGAGAGTTGGCGTTAGTTCAGAAAACCGAGATTCAGAAAGCCGGTTGCGTTCAGTCGAAATTCCAAGCCGGGCAAATTTTGACGGTGCATTGCGAGGCCTTGCCTTCGCGGCGACCAGTCACGTGCCTACAGATTGAGCCCTTCCGGTCTGCGTCGGAGTTTTCCGAACCCGAAACCGCTTTGTGCACTGTGGTTCTTAGGTGAGCCTCTTCAGGGCTTCATTGTTAGTTGAACGAAAGATGAGTTCATTTAGAGAAGAGTCTCAAGGTGTCGTTTCACTTCGGTTATACGAATCTCGCGAATGCAGGAAAATCGTCGATAGCATTAAGGAACTTGACGGCTGGAATCCCGCATTGATTCGTCAAGGCCAGGAAGGTGGAAACTACGATATTGTCGCACGGTCCGATATACGTTCAGCAAGCACGCTGAACACTGCCGATGTCGAAAGACTATATGATGAGTTTGAGCAGAAGGTGGATTCGTTAGTCAAACCTCTTATCCGGAGACTTTGGAAACTAGACCTCAAAAACCACTCAGGAACGCATCTTCTGAAATATGAAGCCGCGGATCATTACATACCGCATAGAGACACAGGTCTCGGTTTTGAAGGCCGGTATTTCAGTGTTGTTTGCTATCTGAACGATGACTTCATCGGCGGCAGAACATTGTTTCCCACTCTCAACTACGCTGTGACACCCGAAGCGGGACAGGCAATTCTTTTCCCTTCAAACTATTTGCATGGTAGCGAGGCAGTCATTAGTGGCAAAAAATTTGCCTTTGTTTCATGGATAGACGGACCGGTGCCAATAAGGTGGTTCTAGCGCAATTTGGGGAAATAAGGGTGACGATAGAAATCACCTGCCTGTCGGATCTGAGAAAGCACCTCACTCAGGATCGTTCCCTCTCCGACCTTGACCTCCGGGCGCCACACGGCGCGTACTTGCTCATCTGTGAAATAGTTGCGCTTGGTCCAACGTTCGTCGCCATAGGCATAATGGATCATCGGCGCCTTAACCGGCTCGTCGGGCCAGTAGTTGGTATCCGTCAGGTGGGTCACCTGGATCTCCAGGCCGAGCTTTACTACTGTCAGCCCAAAGGCGTACATGACGTCCTCCCACTGGTGTGGTGAAAAAGCGTTAATTGCCTGCAACCATGTCTTGCCAAATTCCGAAGCCGACGCTGTTGGAATAACGTAGGGAACCGCTACCGAAAGCCTCTCCTTTTTGGCATCCAACTCGTCGCGTTGAACCCCCAACCTAACTCGCGCCTCTTCTACAAAATCCCGGTCATAATCCAGAATCGATGAGAAGTCTGCAGACAAGCAATCGAGAAAGTCAGTTGCACGCAAAAAGATCATGTCGGGATCACAGAGCACGATAAGCTCAGCTTGCCCATCGCAGAGTTCGGCCGCCCTGATAAGTGAACCAGGATGATTGCGAACAGCGAGATCTTCGCCATCACCATACGTCCGGTAGTTGGGAGCGCTATGGACCGCGCAACCGGCTTTCGCTAGATCGTAAAAATCCGGATGCCATTCTTGCTCGGCTTTATGGACGATTACAATGGGCTGATGTTTTAGTCGAGTGACGCAGGAGAAGTAAAAAAGTTTACATTGCCACGCCAGGTAAGGAGTGTTTTCAGCCGAGACAACAATGCGATGTTTATTCACTTTGGGACTCTGCATACTTCAAGTCAGCTTAACCGATCATCATGATCACTCGCCGCTCGCGCCCGCCATCAAACTCGCAAAAAAATTCCCTGCCACCGAACCCGTCGGTCTGCGCGTAGCTTAGATCAACCTTTGCTACAACAAGCCACATGATTGCCAAAAACTGCTTCTTCATAGGGTTCAGACGCGGCAGGCGATCAGGTTGATTATTCCCAGCATACTCTTTTCCACGCGCAGCAGACTTAGACCAGCCGCGCGGACTTCATCTGCGGTCCGGCGATTGAAATGGTCATCAAACAACGGCACGGTGATCAGGTTTAGCAGGTCAAATACCGGACCGAGTATTCCTTTGGGCCGCACGTGTTCGAGCAACAGAACGGTCCCTCCGGGTCGAACGACGCGACGCAACTCCGCCAGAGCTTTCGCCGGAGAATCAACCGAACAAAAGACCAGCGTCGCAAAAGCCGCATCAAACGAGCCACTCTTGAAAGGCAGTGCCTCCGCGCAACTTTGCAGCAGTCGCACACCCGTTGGCCGGGGCTTGTGATTCGCGATGCGCAACATTTCGCGGCTTGGTTCGGTGGCCACGCCGAGCGCATTGTCGGGGTAGTAAACGAAATTCAGACCTGTGCCGGCGCCGATTTCCAGTATGCGTGCATTCTCCGGCAGATAGCGGAGGGTTGACGCGCGGAGTCGCGCCAGAAACCAGCGGTCGAGCGGGCGTATCGCCTTGTCGTAGTGGGGAGCGACTTCGTCGTAGGTTTGAGCTGGCATTTTTCAAAAGTAGGACAGGCATTCCTGCCTGTCATTGTTATGAATTCGGCACTGAGGATGTCGAGATATGTCTGCGAGGACAGGCAAGAATGCCTGTCCCACTTAAGGCCGGCCCTACTTCAGCATCATGATCACTTGGCGTTCCCGCCCGCCATCAAACTCGCAAAGAAAGATCCCCTGCCAACGACCGAGTAACAGTTTGCCATCCTTAAATGGGACCGACACTGACGAGCCGACCAGGCTCGCCTTGATGTGCGCATCAGAATTCTCCTCACCGTGACGAAAGCCCATGCCGTGTTGCGGGATAAGCGTGCGTAGCGCGTGCAGCATGTCGCGCGGAACGTCCGGGTCGGCGTTCTCATTAACTGTGAGCCCGGCTGTCGTATGCTGGACGTAGAGAAAACAGACGCCTTCTTCTTGTCCCGACTCTTTTAATTTCTCCGCCACCTGGTCGGTAAACTCAACCAGCTCTTCACGAGCGCGTGAGCGCACTTTAATCACGTG
>JALZOO010000444.1 GCA_030913905.1 Acidobacteriota bacterium | reverse complement strand
GATTCAGCTTCAGGCCGAACAATCCATTCAGGCTGAGGCGGGCGCGATGGTTTCGATGTCAGCAAACATTGAGCTGCAATCGCAGATGAAGGGTGGGCTGTTTGGTGCAATCAAACGAGCCGCCGGGCGCGAGTCGGCTTTTGTTTCAACGTTCACTGCCCGAGGTGGTCCGGGCGAAGTAACGTTTGCTCCCGGCGCTCCCGGAGACATCGCCGCAATTGAACTGAACAACCAATCGTTTTTTGTTCAATCGAGTTCCTATCTAGCCGGCGATGCCGGGCTGACTGTCGACACAAAATGGGGCGGCGCCAAATCATTCTTCGGTGGAGAAGGTTTGTTCGTGATGCTGGTGCAGGGAAAGGGTCTGTTGCTGGTGTCATCCTTCGGTGCGATTCACCGCAAGCGCCTGCAACCGGGCGAACGCTACGTCGTGGATACAGGCCATCTAGTAGCCTGGGAGGGAACCACTCAGTACACTCTGCGCAAAGCCGCGGCGGGTTTCTTTCGGAGCATGATGAGCGGCGAAGGTATTGTGGCCGAGTTCATTGGACCTGGCGAACTGTTGATTCAGACTCGAAACCTCGCGGCACTTGCCGGACTATTGAAACCATTCTTCCCGTCGCAGGGCGGCAGTGGTGGTGGATTCAACCTCAACCTTGGCGGCTGAAGTAAAGCTTTAAGTCTATGACTAACACTCTGGTTGAAGAAAAACCCGGCCAAGAGAGCGCAAGCGACGCCAAACAGTCTATTGGCGTGCTGGGCGTGCCGCTGTCTTACGGCGCCAGCATGGCCGGAGTCGATATCGGTCCGGCGGCGCTTCGTGTTGCTCAGCTGATTGAGCGGATCGCGGCCTTAGGTCATGAGGTGCGTGACCTGGGAGATGTGCCGGTTAAACGGCCGCGGTCTGGTGCCAAGTCCGATGACAAGTTGAAGTATGTGAGCTTGATTCGTGAAGCATGCGAAGACCTCGCGCAAAAAGTGGAGGGCGTGCTGGGGGCAGGCGAGTTGCCGGTTACACTTGGCGGCGATCACTCAATCGCGATCGGTTCATTGGCTGGCTTCGCTTCTTACTGTCAACAAAAGAATGAGGTACCAGGACTAATCTGGTTCGATGCTCACGCCGACATGAACACACCGGAAAGCACGCCATCGGGGAATATTCATGGGATGCCACTGGCAGTGACGTTGGGGCTGGGCGCGCCTGAACTGGTAAACATCGGCGGCTTTGCTCCAAAGCTTCGCCCTGAGTTCTGTGTCCACATTGGCGCGCGTGACGTCGATAGCGATGAACGTGAGTTGATCCGCAAACTCGGAATTCGGTTCATCACGATGCGAGAGATTGATGAACGTGGCATGAGCGCATGCATTGACGAAGCGATAGAGATTGCGTCGCGAGCCAGTGGCGGTTACGCAGTAACATTTGACGTGGATGTGCTGGACCCCGGCGACGCCCCCGGCTCGGGCACGCTCGTGCGCGGCGGTCTCACATATCGAGAGGCGCATCTGGCGATGGAAAAGATTGCAGAGGCCGGCGGCATGCGCTTGTTGGAAGTTGTGGAAATCAACACGGCGCTCGACGTTAACAATAAGACAGCGGAACTTGGTGTCGAGTTGATCTTGTCGGCCCTCGGAAAAACTATTCTCTAGTAAGCGGGAGTTCACCAGTTGACGAAAAAGCTCCGCGTCGGAGTGGTCTTTGGCGGAAGATCAAGCGAACACGAAGTCTCGATACGTTCGGCCGCGTCAGTTATCGAGGCGATAGATCGCAAGAAGTACGACGTCCTGCCAATCGCGATCTCGAGAGAAGGGAAGTGGCTTTCACCTTCCGACGCCGCGCGGCTCCTACCGCTCAGCGCAAACTCTTTGCTTCCCAAACCAACCTTGCCGGAAAGCGACACTTCCTTAGCCATTCTCGGCGATCCTTCTCATGGAGGATTAGTTTCCTTCGATCGAAACAGCAAAGCATCGCCGTACCAGCTTGATGTGGTGTTTCCCGTTCTTCATGGTCCATTCGGTGAGGATGGCACGCTCCAGGGACTACTCGAGATGGCTGACATTCCTTACGTCGGCTGCGGCGTGCTCGCGTCTTCTTGTGGGATGGACAAGGTGGCGATGAAGTCGCTGTTCTTGCAAGCTGGTTTGCCGATGTGCAAATACACCTGGTTCCTGCGTTCGCACTGGCAGAATGATCGCGCGAAAGTGGTGACCAGCGTGAGCCGTGAAATCGGTCTCCCCTGTTTCGTTAAGCCCGCAAACCTTGGGTCATCAGTTGGAGTTTCTAAGGCGGTGGACAAGCCTACCCTCGAACAAGCGATAGACCTGGCAGCTAAATTCGATCGCAAGATAATTGTGGAAGAAGCCGTTGACGCGCGAGAAATCGAATGTGCAGTGCTTGGAAACGACGAACCTAAAGCCAGTCTGCCTGGTGAGTACGTGGTGCACGACAACTCGGCAGGGTTTCTTGATTACACTGAAAAGTATTCAAAAACAGGACACGTCGATTTCGTGGTCCCTGCGCCGGTTTCAAAATCGCTGGCCACAAAAATACAGCGAATGGCTGTCAAAGCATTTCAGTCTGTAGATGGGGCTGGCCTCGCCCGGGTGGACTTCTTTCTCAAACGGGACACGAAGGAATTGCTCATTAACGAATTGAACACACTCCCGGGACTGACAGAAGTTTCCGGTTATCCAAAGATGTGGGCTGCATCGGGATTGAGTTATACCCAGATGATCGATCAGTTAATTGCGCTTGCTTTCGAACGGCATCGTGAGAAGTCGCAGAACAAGTCCACGCTTTCCTGACACGCAAACAATTATCTCTTCGGCGCGCGGTACGCCTTCCGTGTTCTCACAATCAAATCCGGCCGCGAAAGCTTCACGTCGAGTTTGCGCCATTTACCGTCCCGCGTTTTGTTCAATGGACGATAGGCGATTGTGTATTGATGGCCCAACTCGTCCGCAATATTTGCAAAGGCATCACGCAATGCCGGACCACCAGGCGTCGCCACAAATCGTCCACCGGTTTTCTCGGCAAACTCCTTCAGTATGCCGGCGCTTTGCGAATTGCCGGGGCCACGCTCAGTAGAAGACATGTCGACGGTGTAAATACTCGCTCCTACTGCCAACGCAGATTCCAATGCTTTATCTGACGAAGCTCTGCTGCTGGTATCAAGTCCATCGGATAAGACCACGATTGCTTTACGTTTTTCCTGCCGCTCAGCGAGCGCTCTTGCTGCATCAACGATCGCATCATTCAGTTTCGTCATTCCTTTAGCGCTCATAGCAAAAACCATTGGCGCCAAATCGCGGCTGGGCGAAAACTCCTGCACCCGCTCCACCTCTGAATCGAACTTGTAGACTGCGGCCATGTCTTCTTCACGCAATCGATCCAGAAACCGAATCGCTGCCGAGCGCGCCAGCGAGAGACGCCTTTCCATGCTGCTGGAAGTGTCGAGCAAAACTACGGACGCAAACGGAGAATCGTAAAGATTGAAACTGGCAATGAGTTCAATAGGAACTTGCTTGCCATCCTCAAAGACCGTGAAGTCGGACAGTGCCAACCCCGGAACGTACTCTCCAGATTTGTTGGTGACGGTGACATTAAGAACGACCAGATCGGTATCTACACGTACGACGTCGTCGTCTTGTTGGGCGTGGGCAGGAAAACAGAGCAGCGAAAGCGTAGTGAGGCAAATCAGCAGCGCATAAAGGAATCTCGGCCGGGGCATCAGACTCACGGGTTAAGCCTTCGGGTGCATAGCACGAACGATGCGAATTAGCTCAAGTAATACATTAGCCTCGTCGATAACAGTCGCAGAGACAACATGCTTAGGCGTCTTCTCAACTTTTTGTTTTAACGAGTCAGCCAATTCAGAAAACTTGCACAAGGCTGCGGCAACATTGGTCGGAGGATTTTCAATTTCCACGCGATCCTCCGAACCCCCGGCGGCCTCCCGTATGCCCTTGGCTAGCTTCTCGGCCTTCTCAAGTTTCTTAAAATCTTCGCGATTGAGGCTGTTGCTGTCATTAAACTTACTGAGGAGCGAGGCGCCTAGCGATGCCAGATCGCGTGCGCGTTCAACATTAGTCTTGTGTGCCTTCTCAGCTGCGTGAAGCGCTCGTTTGACTCGCATCTCCTCTTCGAGGGTAGAGCCCATACCGACCTCGCCATCAGCTTTTTGATCCGCTCCCACGTGGTTGGGAATCGACGGTGGACGTTGTTGTGCCGCTGCAGAGACATAGCAGATCCCAATCACGACGACAGTAAGAACCGCCGGCGCTAGTTTGGCCAATACTGTTTTGTAACTTTCACTCATAAGTCTTCAGATCAAGTCCAGAGCTCACCTCGAACAACGATGCTCGGTGAGTTTTGGACGGCACTCACACGCCGCGGGTTGTATTGAGACCGTCGGGAATTACCATGGCTCGGGCCTCTCCTTTGTCAGTTTACTTGAGACGCCACATGAATTCTCGTCGCCGTGCCGACGTTTCAACGATAACTTGAACCTGAACACGGATTATCACGGTTCGAGAGTCCGAACCTCGCGCAGCACGTTAACAGGTTTAACGCGCCGCTCAAGGTACACGTGCGGGTTTGTCGGGAGAGTTCAAGAAATCGTCTCGCTTGGAGGGCGGACGCTTGTCGATGGTAATCGTCTTGGATTCGATTCTCTCAGGCGGGCGCTTTTGCCCCTGCGCAGTTGTATATGCCACGGACGAAGAGTCAGGACCCGCTTTCAGGCCAACTAAACGCGCGGACAAATAGTCCTGAGCTTGGAGCTGGATCGAATACTTGCCCTCTTGCTGTGGCTCGAGCGTCGAGGGTTCCAGAGGAATTAGCTTTCGCTCAGCCACGGCATCTTTGCGCCGCTTTAGCTCCAGCTCGACCGAAACATTAGCTAGGGGCTCAGCGGAGGTGTTTGTGACGCTCCCCGCCAGAACAGTCTTCCCCGCCTTTAATGTCGCGTCATCAATTCGAATCAGTGCCTTCGGCGATTTCCTCGGTTCAGCCGCAGTTTGAGAAGTCGCGGCGGATAAGCCGCTGTCCTCCGCATGACGTTGTCTCAAGTAGGCGTACCCAGCGAAGACTGCAACGGTGACAACCAAAGCAGCAATCACTGCAATCAGTTTGAGGCTTAACGAACTCTTGGGTTCGGTGAAAAGTTCTTCGTGGAGCGATTCAGTCATTTCTCAGAACTCGATACAAGCTCATGTATCACTTCAAGTATGCCGGTTATTCCACGCGCCCTGCAGGAGGACCGCCAGTAATGTTTGTGATTAACGCCGACAAGAATTCGTCTTCAGCGACACCGAGGCTTAGGAGGGTTAGCCATTCCGCTCCGGTGGCGCCGTCTGTTCTGCCTTCGATCTTGGTGTTAACCGAAACGTTAGCGCTGTTACCGTCTATAGGTTGAACTTCGACCGTGATTGTATAGCGACCCCGCGTCCAGCCCCGATCCACCGTAGTTGTAATGTCGGCGTATCGGCCCAGTTCGGCCTGAGTAACTACAGCGCCTTTTATGAAGGTGTAGGGTTGGCTAACGATGATGCCTTCTTCTGGCTTGGATGCAGCTTCGTCAACGATCAATTTTCGATCGCGCATCACGTCCTGCACGGCTTTCAGGATTACGTCGCGTCGCGCCACCAGCCGATATGGATTCGGCAGCGGCGGCACTTCTGGTGTACGACCTCTACCAAAATCAATTCCTCTGCCTGCACCCGTGTCGGTTTTGGAGCCGTTATTGCCGGCGGAGCGGCTGGCACTATCGCGTACCCGCTCGCTCTGTTTATCTACGCCTTTGCCCTGAGCCGAGATGCTCACAGCGGCAAGAAAAGTTATCAGTATTAGAGTCGCGAGCTTAGTCATGGAAAACAACCTTTGATTTACTAACGTGTATCTGTGGGGACGCAGGTTGAGAATAGATTAACGCCTTGTCAATTTCAAGGAATGATGTGCATCAGGCCAACTATGCGACGCCGTTCCCAGCTAAGGCAGGCTGGATCGTGCAGCGTTTGCATCTCGCTGCTGTTCCCAGTTCCTCAGTGCCCGAACACCATTACCGAAGTCGCTCTCGTTATTGTAGAAGTTATGAGCGCCATCATTGCGAGACGGCTCGCGGACGTAAAACAGAAAGTCAGTCTGTGCTGGATGCAGCGCAGCTTCAAGCGAGCTCTTTCCGGGGGAGGCGATCGGTCCCGGCGGCAGTCCGGCATGCAGACGCGTATTGTAGGGCGACCTGCGCTCGATGTCGCTCCGATACACCTTTCCATCATTACGCCACTTTCCTTCAAGCTTCGAGGCGTAGATGACACTAGAGTCCACAGCCAGGGCCATGTCCTTCTTGAGGCGGTTGTAAATCACTGAAGAGATTAAGGGACGCTCATCGCTCAACTTCGCTTCTGTTTCAATCAGCGAGGCGGTGGTGACGATTTCTCGAGGCGACATTCCAAGGTTGCGCGTCTGTATTGACGATTCAGGCTTCCACTCCTTGCGAAAACGCTTAACCATTATCTCAATCAACTGCGCGGGCTTCGTGTCCGGCGGAAACTCATACGTGTCGGGAAAAAGATAGCCTTCAAGATTCGTAGCCTTGGGATCGAGGTCGCTGATCAAGCTCACGTTATCCATTAACAAGAGCGCCTCGTTCGAATCCGCTAGGTGCAGTTGCGGAATCCTGGCCATTGCCGCTGCGATGTCCCAACGAGTCCAGCCCTCAACAATCGTTAGTCGAATAAGCCGTTGTTCGCCCTCACGAAGTTTGGCAACCACAGCCAGGGGTGAAATGGGAGAGGGGAAGTTGTATTCGCCGGCTTTCAACTGCGAACCACTACCGGTCAACCTCAGGTAGAGCATCAAGGGCAAGGGATGTGTGACTATTCCCTCAGCAGTCAACCTGTTTACCACCGCCGTAGGGGAAGAGCCGCGAGGGATCTCAATATACTGACCTTGCTTAGCGTGCTGAACGGGAGCACGCAGTTGCCGGTAACTCCAGACGGAAGCAGCCGCGCATACAATCAGGATCGCCAGGCAAACGACTAATAAGATTCGTTTCATTCAGTCTTTTTTAATTCATCCTCGACATTACTTTAGCGGTCAGCTACGAGATTACGGTCCTGATCGCTGTTCAGGAAGTCGCTCAAGATTACCGCCGCCGCTTCGCTGTCTACCAGCTTACCAATCTCATCCCTCTGATGCCCCGTCAGGCGTAGATTCTGCTCCGCCTCAGTAGAAGTCAGGCGTTCATCCTGCAAATAAACCGGCACCTTCAGCGAGCGGGCAAATTTCTCGGCCATTCGACGAGCTTCAAAAGCTGCATCTCCCTGCGATCCATTTAGGTGGAGCGGTAAACCAATTACCACTGTTTGAGCGTCAAACCTCTGCACCGCGTTGTCGACGTCTCGCAGCAATTGTTTCCAGTTTGTGCGAGGCAGGGCATCCAGGCGCTTAATTGAAATGGAGAGCGCGTCTGAAACCGCGATTCCCACGCGCTTCGTCCCCAGATCCAGCGCGATGATTGGACCGCGAATCGCATTTTTCTGAACGGTTTCTGTCATAGGGTGCCAGGTTCAGCAGGTCGTAACAACCCTTCTCAGATTGTCCGATGGAACGGAGAAATAGTTAGGTTGCACCGCCTATCCGCCGCCTGTATCATACGAAACGCCTTCGAAAAGCGCATGTTGGCGTGAAACTTCGGGGCCCGGTTCTAACGTATTAAGACGAGGTAACTGATGTCATTCCGCACCAAGTTTGCACTAATCCTACTTTCAGCCACGCTCGCTATTTATACCGTTGTCGGTGGTTGGATTTCTACCCGGGCCCAACAGCCGGCAAATGATCCAAACGCACAACTGCGAATCTTCGAAAGCGTACTTCAGCACATTCAAAACGACTACGTCGATGAGCCGGATATGGGAAAGGTTCGCGCCGGCGCGTTG
>JALZOO010000441.1 GCA_030913905.1 Acidobacteriota bacterium | reverse complement strand
CGACTATACAGCTGGGCAGGATGAGACGATCTTCCTGCCCTTTTTGCATCCTGCCCAGCTGGCAGCCCAGAAGCGATAAACCTGCTCGAATGCTTGCATGGAGACTTGCCAATCCATAAACGAAGAGCTAATTCATTCGACATGTTCACCTTGGGTCCGTTGTCGGAAGCGATAAGACTCGCCGAGCAATTCCACGATCTGGGCATGATGAGTGAGGCGATCGAGCAGTGCGGCGGTCAAGCGTTCATCGCCAAAGATCTGCACCCAATCGGCGAATTTGAGATTGGTGGTGATGATCAAAGCGAGGCGTTCGTAAAGTTCAGAGCAGAAAGTAAACAGGGCTTGAGCACCGTTTTGAGAGAAGGGGATAAAGCCCAGTTCATCCAGCACGACCAGATCAAGTTTCAGCGTGGCGGCGATGAAGCGATGCAGGCGATGTTCATCTTGAGCCTGAAGTAATTCATTCACCAAACCAGCCGCGGTCCAGAAGCGAACCTTGCGACCCTGACGACAGGCGGCACTGGCCAGTCCGGTCGCCAGATGGGTTTTCCCAAGTCCTGGATTTCCGACCAAGATCAAACTTTGTTTCTGCTGAATATATTCGCCGCGCGCCAGATCCAGGATCTGGGCTTTGTTGAGCCGTGGCAAACAAGAGAAGTCAAAGTCAGCCAGTTCTTTGAGGACCGGAAAGCGGGCCGTCTTCAGACGTTGTTGCAGCATGTGGTGTTGTCGTTGGTGCACTTCCTGTTCAGCCAGAGCCAGCAGGAAGCGCACCGCATCCTGATTGTTGCGGGCCGCATCGGTCGCGAACTGGCTGTAGAGTCGGAGAAAGGTTGGCAAACGCAATTGACGCAGATAGGTATCGAGCAGCGGATTTGTTTCCATCATGGCCTCACTTCCAACAGTCGGTTGTATTGCTCAAGATGGACAGGCTGGTGGCCCACAGACAAAAATTGCGGATGGGCCAGCCTCAGCGCGGGCAGCAATTCCGGAGGGGAAAGCAATTGCCGCAAGCAGAGCTGAACTCCATCGAGGTGAGCGGCGCCCAAGGCCAGCGCTTGTTGCACAGCGCGGTTCACTGTTTCTGGCGGGTTCGTGCGGTGCAATTTCAAAACGGCGATGAATTCACGGACACCGCTGCCGTCGGGCTTGTTCTGACGCAGTGCGCTGAGCAAACCTTCGTAGTCTGCAGACCAATGCTGACGCCATTGTCGGATGGGGATGGCATGCTCAAAGGCGCCCGGGCGTTGTTCGAGCAGACCCAAATAATGGAATGGATCCAGGATGTCCTGCTCCCGTTGAAAACAACGCGGATGTTCAGTCACCACCTGAGCCAGACTCAAGACTTCCACGCGAAACGGATAGGCACGCAACGCCAGTTGTTTGCCCACATACTCAGTCGGGACTGAATAGCGATTGGTTTCGAAAACGATCTGGCTGTATGGATTAACTTTCACCACATGACTGCTGCAGGCCGGATAATCCACCTGGCTGAGGGGCAGCAGCATAGATTTTTCGCTCTGCCATACTTCTGCCACTGTGTCGGTTTCTCCACGCACGCGGCGTTGCATATCATTCAGACACGCCTGATGTAATATCGTGTTGAGCGCGGCAAAATCTTTGGCCTGCGGAATGGGAGCAAAAAAATTCCGCTGGGCATAGCCCACATCACTTTCCACCCCGCCTTTTTCATGGCCCTGCGCCGGTGTGCAATAGCGACTCTCGAACAGGTAATAACTGCGAAAGGCCGTGAATGCATTTTGCTCTTGACGAGTATGTCCTTCCAATACACGATACACCGCTGTCCTCAGATTGTCATACGTGATTCGCCTAGGTACGCCTCCCATAAAATGGAAGGCTTGAATGTGCCCTTCAAAGAAGGCTTCCTGTTTTTGGAATGGAAACGCCACCACGAAACGGACCTTCGAGTGGTTCATGTGCATCACAAAGATCTGCACCTTCTGACGCTCACCGCCAATCTCAGCCACCACTTCTCCCCAATCCACTTGTGCGTCTTGACCCGCCTCGAACGCCAGCGGCAGATACGCTGGACGATGTTTCTTGGTCTTCCTTTGCTGGCTGACATAATTATGGACACTGCCTTCGCCGCCACTGTATCCTTCGGCTTGCAAGAGCTGGTAGATCTTATGTCCGGTATACCGCTGTTTGCGCGGTGATTGCTCACTTTCCTTGATCAACTCTTCTATTTTCAATTTGTAAGGTGCTAGTACCGTTGCCGGGCGTTCTTGCTTCAGTCGATAGCCTTCCGGTTGCGCGTGATCAATCGCCTTGCGGATCAACCGGCGACTGTGATGCAGCCGCTTCCCGATTGCTCGTATACTCAATCCTTCCAAATAATAGGCCTTGCGGATACTTTCGTAATCGTCCACCGTTTTCATCTCCTTTGTACCTCCGGTTCTAATAGTACCGAAGTTACGCTACGGTGGGCTCATTTTCGTTATTAATTCTTGCCCAGGGTGGGCTCACTTTATTTTACAATTAACACGACCTACAAACCCTGCCAACGCAGGGTCAGTTGACAGGTATCTTTTCCTCTCCGCGTTTACAGACAGACTTTTAGTTGGTTTTGTTGAAGCGATTAGGCATCTGTTCGCTTTTCAGCTTCGAGACACCGTACTCAACCTGCTGGAAGGAGGCGTGGAATTGTGGGGCGCTGCGGACTTGCGTGCGCCAGTCAGCGCTCCATACTCAGCGAACTTCACCGGGCCGTAGTTCTTCCTTTTATCCGTTCAAATCAATCACCTAGAATAGTCTCAAC
>JALZOO010000415.1 GCA_030913905.1 Acidobacteriota bacterium | reverse complement strand
GATTCAGTCAGCGCGTTAACTTTAGCCGTGAATTCAACGGGCCGAAATGAGCGTCGCAACGCCTGGTCACTTACCGGAGAAGCGAACACCTGCGCAAAAGCAGGCGCTTCAGCTTCGCGTTCGCGGACAACCACGGTCCCTGCAACCATGTCGCCGACACGCTGGTCCGACAAACTAAGAAAAACTGATATCAGACCTATCGAATAGAAGGGCGCGGGCATCATGTCAAACGTCCGCAGAAGGTTCCTTACCGCCGCCTCCCAAAAGGTGACGGGACGTCCGTCCTCACGGATCACGCGAAGCTTCAACAAACGTTTGCCGGGGGTTTGACCGTTCCAAATCCATTCGAAGAACGCGAAGTAACCGGAAAAGATCAGAAACACGATAACGATCAATACGGCCTTCACCCATTTCGGCGCATTCGACAGTTGTTCACCGAGCGTTGAGTAATTTGCGATCACCGTGAACCCGATGATCATCAGGATTATCGCTAGCGCTTGAATGGCATGATCGATCGCGCAGGCAAGAAAACGATTGCCGATCGAGGCGAGCGCGAAATGAAGCGGCACGCGCTCCGGCGTTTCGATTATGAGAATGTCTTCGGTGGCTAGAGCAGCGGACATTTAACGTAATTTCTCACGGCAAAGGGTCAATCCTACCAATAGGCTTGAGTTGACGAGCTAGGTGCCATTTCTCGAATAGTTCGTCACGGTGCAGCTCAATCCATTGAGCCACCAAGCTGCGTGCCCCAGGCGGCAATGACCCTTCTATGATTTCGGATGTTTGAATTTCTACTAATGCTTCGTGGTCGCCATAAATAGCATGAAAGTGAGGGGGTGGGTGATCTGCCCAAAACATTCGAATGATGATGCCGTAAAAGCGGCAGAGCTCAGGCATGAGGTTGCTCGCGGTGGAGCTTTGGGAATAACTCCTCGGGAGTCTTGCCTGTCAGTCTCAGGTAAAGCGAATCGGCGCAAAGTTCAATCTCGTCGTCCCACCTAACTTCGCGATGATTCCCAATCCGGACTTGCTGAAAGAAGGTGGGATCGTTCCAAGCCTCAAAGACGCCCTGACCGGCGAGATCGCTCAAATCCACTTCCCCCTTCGTGCCATCAGAGAATTCCAAATATATGCGATAGTTTGGCAATGGACGCACTAACACAGGCCGAACAATCATCGTTTTACTCCTTCTTACTTAATCTTGAACCCGTATTTCACGTTGCGTCAAGGAACGCTTACTCGGTGAATCGAACGCGGACAAAGCGTCGTTTGCCGACTTTGAGTAATGTAGACATTCCTGGTTTCCAATGCGTTATGGAATTGACGATTGTTTGTCTTTCACCATCCACATACACGCCACCCTGTTGAATGAGTCGTCGTGCCTCGGATTTAGACTCTGCTAACCCCACAGTAACAAGTAGGTGGGAAAGGTCCCAACCCTTCGGATGATTTGAAGGAAGAGTGCGCTCCTCAACGTCGCCTGGAGTTTCCTTATTCCGAAATCTGCGCACAAACTCCTCTTCAGCGCCAGTCGCATCTTCAGGCGAGTGAAAATCCGCCACGATCCTTTTCGCCAGCTCGACCTTAATGTCGCGTGGATTACGCTCACCACTCTCGGCAGTGCGACGCAAACTAGCAATTTCATCGACCGTCAGATCGGTTAGCAGCTCGTAATAACGCCACATCAAGTCGTCAGAGATTGACATCACCTTGCCGAAGATTTCGGAAGGCGGCTCGTTAATCCCGATGTAGTTGCCGAGGCTCTTGGACATCTTCTGTACGCCATCAGTGCCTTCGAGCAGGGGCATGATGACGGCCACCTGCGCATCCTGTTTGTACTCGCGTTGCAGATTCCGGCCCATCAAGAGATTGAACTTCTGGTCTGTTCCCCCCAGCTCGACGTCAGCATTGAGAGCTACTGAATCGTATGCCTGGGTCAGCGGGTACAGCAGCTCGTGCAGGGCGATTGGCTTTTCCTCGGCAAGCCGCTTGGCGAAGTCGTCGCGTTCCAGAATCTGCCTGACGGTGACGTGTGAAGCGAGCCGAATAAAACCATCCGCACCCAACTTGTCCATCCATTCAGAGTTGAACCTTAGCTCTGTCTTCGCGGGATCGAGCAGCTTGAAGATTTGTCGTTTATAGGTTTCGGCGTTGGCGTTGATTTCTTCGCGTGTCAGTTGCGGCCGCGTGGCGGAGTTGCCGGAAGGATCGCCAATTAGTCCGGTGAAGTCGCCGATTAGAAAGATAACTGTGTGGCCCAGCTCCTGAAACGCGCGCAGTTTGCGAATGACCACAGTGTGGCCCAGATGGATGTCCGGGGCCGTGGGATCGACACCGAGTTTGACGCGCAGAGGCTTGCCGCTCTTCGCGGATTTTTCGAGCTTCGCGCGCAGCTCATCCTCGCGAATGATCTCGCTTGTGCCCTTACGCAAGTGCGCTAGTTGCTCGTCTATCGTCATTTAGTCAATGACCCTCAGCGAGTGACAGAGCGAGGGATCGAAAGTGAAAAGAAGAATACGGAACCCCGGGCCTACACCATTACAAGACTATCTTGAGGCGCTACTTCCGCAAAACTCGACGGCCAGTAATTTCATAACTTCCGCTTGCGATGAGAGCCACCGCTTCCGGATAAAGCTCGTGCTCCTGCTCGAGGATCCGCGCCGATAAACTTTCCTCCGTATCATCGGCAAGCACTGGGACTGCTGCCTGCGCCACAATTGGTCCACCATCCAGTGTTTCGTCAACGAAGTGAACCGTGCAGCCGCTCCACTTAACGCCGTGTTCAATAGCCTGAAGTTGTGCGTTCAATCCGGGGAATGCCGGCAGCAGACTCGGATGAACATTCAATATGCGGTGCTGAAAGCTCTCCAGAAAATTAGCAGACAAAACCCGCATGAACCCGGCAAGGCAAACAAGCTCCACCTCATGATCCCTCAAGACACTAACCACTTCGCTGTCGTGATCTTCGCGTTGGCGGCCCCGTCGTTCTACGACCTTCGTTCGTAAACCCAACTCTTGTGCGCGCGCCACACCGGCTGCATTCAGATGGTCGCTAACGACAACTCCAACCTCCGCATTAGGAATACGGCCGTCGCGCACGGCCTCGGCCAGCGCCACCATGTTTGAACCTCGGCCGGAAATCAGAATGCCAAGTCTTACCATATCTATCTGATCGCTACTTCCCGGTTGCCGCGTATCACAGTTCCAATCTCATAACTCGAAGTGCCACGTTCCTCGAGCTTGGCCTTGACGGTCTGCAGATCGTTTGGTGACACAACCACTACCATGCCTGCGCCCATATTAAACGTTCGATACATTTCCGCTTCGGAAACGTTTCCGAGCTTTTGCATGACGCTGAAGATCGGAAGCACGGGCCAACTGCCTTTGCGGATTTCGACGGCGGTGCCTTCGGGCAGAATCCTGGGAATATTGTCAGTCAATCCGCCTCCGGTGATATGAGCGAGTCCTTTGATTGATCCGGAATCGAGCAGTCCTTCGAGTGGCGAGAGGTAACTGAGGTGCGGCTGCAACAATGCCTCACCAACAGTCTGTCCTAACTCATCGACATGAGTGCTGGCGCCGCAACCGGCAACTTCGAAAAAGAGTTTGCGCGCCAGCGAGTAACCGTTTGTATGCAAGCCAGCAGATGGCAACGCGAGCAAAACATCACCGGGCGCGATTCGTTTCCCGTCAATGATCTTCTCTCGATCAGCAACCCCGACGATGAAGCCCGCAACGTCATACTCCCCTGCCGCGTAGAAATCCGGCATTTCGGCTGTTTCGCCTCCCAACAACACGCAGCCATTTTCACGGCAGCCGATAGCAATGCCTTCGACGATGCCGGCGACGACTTCAGGCTCCAGCTTTCCAGTGGCGATGTAATCGAGAAAGAAAAGAGGGCGTGCGCCCTGCACCAGAATATCGTTTACACAGTGGTTGACGAGGTCGCGACCGATTGTGTTGTGAACGCCGGTGGCGAACGCGATCTTCAGCTTTGTTCCGACGCCATCTGCGGAAGCGACCAAAACAGGTTGGCGCATTTGCGGGAATGCGCCATCAAACATTCCCCCAAAGCTGCCTATCTCAGAAAGCGTGCGCTGATTGAAAGTTTGCCTGGCGAGTTCTTTGATCTTGTCAGTTGCGCGGGTAGCGGCGTCGATATCAACACCGGCGTCGCTGTAGGTTATGGGCTTGGTCATTTTTCTCGTGAATCGTAAATCGTGAATCGTAAATAGTGCGACCTTGTTGTATTTTCTATTTACGATTCACGATTCAATATTTACCAGGTTTGGCCTTCGGT
>JALZOO010000404.1 GCA_030913905.1 Acidobacteriota bacterium | reverse complement strand
ATGAGATGTCGCATCTCACCGAGCGGCTGGGCCAGTTCATCGGCGACACTACGCACTTCTTGAATGTCGCGGCCTCAGACGGACGTTCAATACTTCTGGAGGGCGCGCAGGCGACACTGTTGGACGTGGATCACGGAACCTATCCATTCGTCACTTCATCCAGTACTACTGCGGGCGGAGCGATAGTCGGTTCCGGCTTGGCGCCAAACCGGTTGACGGGCGTGCTGGGCATTGTTCGGACCTACACGACGCGTGTCGGCGAGGGACCTTTTCCGACGGAGATGGTTGAAGGCGAGGCTGAGATGGGTCAAATGATTCGCGAGCGTGGCCGAGAATATGGAGCCTCGACAGGGCGCCCACGACGTTGCGGCTGGTTTGACGCTTTCGCGACACGTTATGCCGCCGAGATCAACGGGTTCACGTCTGTTGCGCTGACAAAGCTGGATGTGCTGGATGCCTTGGCCGAGATCAAGGTTTGCACCGGCTACAAATTAGATGGCCGCGTCTGTGAATCGTTTCCGGCGGTATCGCAAGATCTGCGTCGCATCGAACCGATTTATGAAACGCTTCCTGGCTGGCAAACTTCAACGGTGGGAAGTACGGAGATGAGTTCCCTTCCCGCGAACGCGCGACGCTATGTGGAGTTTCTTTCGGAAAAAATCGGTGTTCAGATCGGAATCGTGTCCACCGGCCCGGAGCGCTCGCAAACAATCGTAATCAAGGATTCCGCAGTCGGAACCTGGCTGACGAATTAATCTCCAGTCTCCAGTCTGGAGTCTAGAGTCCGGTAGCGAGCGTCGCAACAAAGATACGAGAGTCGAAATAATTGGGCTTGAACATTTTGAATTGACGGAAATGGTTAGCGCATTTTCCGCTACTTGAAACTTTAGACTGGAGACTCTAGACTCCAGACTCAAGACTGTTTTTGTGGGCCGATAGCTCAGTTGGTAGAGCAACTGGCTTTTAACCAGTGGGTCGCAGGTTCGAGTCCTGCTCGGCTCAAAACCTTTTCAAGGCAATTCTGAACTGTTCGATCAAGTAATTCCCGCCTAAGGTATAAATTCTCAAGGCTGTGGTTGTTTAGCGAGACAAGCCTTACATTCAGCTTACTCCGGTCTGCTCACGATCGCGTCGTGTCTTAGGCTAACTCGCAACCGCAGAGCTATAATCGGGCTTCCCCAATTGGTGTTCCCTCTGATCAAAACCCAAAAAAAAGAGGTCTCTCATGCCCAGGGTAACCGCACTCAACGTGAATGGGAAAAGGAGAACCCTCGATGTCGATGCGAGCGTAAGCCTGCTCAGCGTTTTGCGCGACGACCTTGATCTAACCGGCACTAAGTACGGATGCGGCGAAGGGCGATGCGGCGCTTGCACCGTATTACTCAATGGTCAGCTGACACGATCCTGTGTCGCTCAGGTAGGCCGGGCCGCAGGCAAGCAAATCACCACCATCGAAGGTCTCGAAAAGGACGGCAAGCTGCATCCGCTACAAGAAGCATTCATCAAGGCCGATGCCATGCAATGCGCTTTCTGTACATCGGGAATGATCATGGCCGCCACCGCGCTGCTGAGTAAGAACGCGCGACCGAGCCGCGATGAAATCGTCAGCGGCATGAACCGCAACATCTGTCGCTGTGGCGTGTATCAGCGGATCATCGAAGCGATTCAGATTGCCTCAGCCCAAACTGCCAATCGTGGGGAGGTGACGAGATGATCGAGGATTTAGAACGAACCGACTTCATTGAAGCGGAGCGCTACGAACTATTCGCAGCTCCAGAGTACAACTTCCATTTCGATCGACGTCAGTTCATCAAGACTCTTGGACTGGGTATTCTTTTCATCGTACCTGCCACTCGCACTCTTGCCCAGGAACGCGATCAGGAAGAGACGGGCCGCGGCAGATCAAACAATGTACCGAACGATGTTGGAGCCTGGATTCACATCGATGAAGCGGGCGGCGTCACTGCTTTTACCGGAAAGGTTGAATTCGGGCAAAACATCCGGACGTCGCTGACACAAGTTGTCGCCGAGGAATTGCACGTTCCTATATCGTCCGTTCGCATGGTGATGGGTGATACCGAGCAGGTCCCTTTTGATATGGGAACATTCGGCAGTCGCACAACGCCGACTATGGCGCCCCAACTGCGCAAGGCCGCAGCGGCTGCGCGCGAAATGCTAATCGCCATGGCGGCCGAGCAATTGCAGGTTCCGCCAGGCGATTTGCGAATCGTGGACGCACGCTTTCAAAATCACGATAGCTCAAAGACCCTGACACTTGCGGAAGTCGCCAAGGGCCGCAAGCTCGTCAAAGTGATTCCTGAGAACATTGCAGTCACCCAACCGTCTGAATGGACGATTGCCGGCACCTCGGTAACCAAAGTCGACGCCGAAGATTTTGTGACTGGCAAACATCGCTACACGTCCGATATCAAGCGCAAAGGTATGCTCTACGGAAAAGTCGTTCGTCCTGCAGCATTCAACGCGAAATTTCGATCTGCAAATACCAAGCCCGCCCAAGCTATACCGGGCGTGAAGGTGGTGGTTGACGAAAATTTCATCGGCGTAGTTGCGCCTGATCAGCAAACTGCGAATCGCGCAGCAACACTTATCGCCGTCGATTGGCAGTCGCCCCGCCAACCTTCAAACGCAGAGTTGTTCGATCTGCTTCGCAAACCAGCACCAGAACGGCGTGGCGGAGGTGAAGGCAGAGGACGGGGCTCGCGACCGCAAGGATCGATTGCAGATGGTTTGGCGGCTGCTGACAAAAAACTTTCCGAGACTTATACGGTGGCTTACATCGCGCACGCGCCGCTTGAGCCGCGAGCCGCGGTGGCCGAATGGAGCGGCGACAAGTTGACCGTGTGGACGGCGACGCAGCGGCCGTTCGGCGTGCGCGGCGAACTGGCAGAGGCGTTTCACATTTCCCAGGACAAGGTCCGCGTCATCGTTCCCGATACTGGTTCAGGCTATGGAGGTAAGCATACAGGCGAATGCGCGGTCGAAGCTGCGCGTCTGGCTCGCACCGCAGGCAAGCCGGTCAAGCTTGTCTGGACTCGCGAAGAAGAATTCACCTGGGCCTACTT